>NZ_JBAKFX010000037.1:0-41050 GCF_037577855.1 Dethiothermospora halolimnae
TTTGCCGCCGACTTCCTTCAGATTCCACCTCACGGTGGACACCCTTGTCTTCAGCTAGCACCTATATCACCTTCGGTGTTCGGGACTTTCACCCTATAGACTGTGTCCATGCTGGGCACACATAAAAGAATAAAAACCCTCTTCTAGAAGAGGGTTTTTATTCTATAGTATTCCACCTATTTCTAAGAATAACGGTGCAAATACCAATGATACTATAGTCATAAGCTTTATTAATATGTTAATTGATGGTCCTGATGTATCTTTAAAAGGATCACCCACAGTGTCCCCAACTACTGCTGCTTTATGGGCTTCACTACCTTTTCCACCATGATGCCCATCTTCTATATATTTCTTAGCATTATCCCAAGCACCGCCTGAGTTAGCCATAAATATAGCCATTAATACTCCTGTTACTAAACCGCCTGCAAGTAGACCACCTAATGCTTCAGTTCCTAAAAGGATACCCACTGCAATAGGTGCCGCAACAGCTAATAATCCAGGAATTATCATCTCTTTAAGTGCCGCTGTGGTACTAATATCAACACACTTTTTATACTCTGGTGTTGCTTTCCCTTCCATTAATCCAGGTATAGACTTAAACTGTCTTCTAACCTCTTCAATCATACTAAAGGCAGCTTTACCAACAGCCTTCATTGTAATAGCTGAGAATAGGAATGGTAACATACCACCTACTAAAAGTCCAACTATAACTGTAGGCTCAGTTAAATTAATACTTTTAACTCCAACTGCCTTAGTATAGGATGCAAAAAGAGCTAACGAAGTAAGGGCTGCTGAACCTATTGCAAAGCCTTTACCTATAGCTGCTGTAGTGTTTCCTACTGCATCAAGTTTATCCGTTATATCCCTAACTCCACTTGGAAGTTCGCACATCTCTGCGATACCACCAGCATTGTCAGCTATTGGACCATATGCATCAACTGCAACAGTCATACCAGCAGTAGCAAGCATACCAACTGCTGCAAGAGCTATACCATATAAATCAGCCACATTATAAGCTACTAATATACCAATAGCTATTACCAATATTGGTAGAGCTGTTGACTTCATTCCAACTGAAAGGCCACCAATAATATTTGTTGATGAACCAGTTTCTGATTCACTAGCTATTGACTTAACAGGTGAATAGTCACCTGATGTATAATATTCAGTAAGCTTGGCAACTATTATACCTACTAATAATCCTGTAACTATCGCTCCAAAAGGCTCTAAAGAGTCTAGTAGACTACGACTTAAAAAGAATGCAACAATTATTGTCACTATGGCACTAACTGCAGTACCCATATTTAAAGATTTCTGGGGATTAGATCCTTCCTTTGCTCTAACAAAGAATGTTCCTATTATAGAAGCTATTATACCAGTAGCAGCTAATAATAACGGAAATAATGCCGCATTTAATCCCATATCAAAACCTTTACTTCCATAGGCAACTAAGCCTAAAGTAATAGCAGATATAATTGAACCAACATATGATTCAAATAAATCGGCTCCCATACCAGCAACATCTCCAACATTGTCTCCAACGTTATCAGCAATAACCGCTGGGTTTCTTGGGTCGTCCTCTGGAATTCCAGCCTCTACTTTACCAACTAGGTCTGCTCCAACATCGGCAGCCTTTGTATATATACCTCCACCAACACGTCCAAATAACGCAATTGATGAAGCTCCAAGTCCAAAACCAGTTATATATTCAGCAGCTTCACTTAATTGAGCTACTTCAGTGGCACCTCTACCAAAGAAAAAGTAAAGAAGACCTACTCCTAATAATCCTAGTCCAACAACTGACATACCCATAACTGCTCCACCTGAAAAAGCAACTGTTAATGCTTTGTTCATTCCATTTTTCTTTGCAGCATTTGCAGTTCTAACATTAGCTTTTGTAGCTACTCTCATTCCAAAAAATCCTGCTAAAGCTGAAAAAAGTGCTCCAACTATAAATGCTATAGCAGTTTCTATACCTATGCCAAAGGCTAATATTATAAATAGTACAATTACAAATATAGCAAGTGATTTGTATTCCCTTGATAAAAATGCCATGGCCCCTTCCTGAATATGAGATGCAATTTCCTTCATCCTATCTGTTCCTACATCGACTTTGTTAATTAATGAACTCTTATAAAGTGCAAATAACAAAGCTAAAATACCTACTACTGGTGCTATAAAAATTAGTTCCAACGTATTATCCTCCTTTGTATTCAGTTTTTATTTTATTGTAGTGCTGCAAGTACTAATGCTGATAATACAAATAAAATAGCACAAACAGCTGTAACCTTACTAAGTATACCTTCATAGCTTCTTCCTTTATTTTTGCCCCAGATACTCTCAGCACCACCGGCAATACTACCAGATAATCCAGCACTTTTACCTGATTGTAATAATATACTAGCTATCAATACTAAACTTGATATAATTATAAAAATAGTAAATAATGTATTCATTCTTTCCACCTCCTGTCCCTTATAGTAAACATCAATATTTTAACATAGCCATATTATAAAAGCAATAAATATTTCAATAATTATAATTGAGTGGATGTTTATTATGGTAATAAGTTGGGGGATTACGAATCCCCCAACAACCAATGAAGGATGAATCCCTTAACAACCAATGGAGAATCAATCCCCCACAACCAATTGAGAATCAATCCTCTCAACAACTAATAGAGAAAGAATCTCTCAATAATTAATACATAAATAACCTTCTAATGACTAATAAGGGAGGAATCCCCCCTTATTATTTGAAAACCTATTTGTTTTATTCCATAAAACCTATTTTAGGTTATAAAATGCATCTATTCCCTTATATTGAGACGTAGCTCCCAACATATCTTCAAGTCTTAATAATTGATTATATTTAGCAACTCTATCGGTACGGGAAGGAGCCCCTGTTTTAATTTGTCCTGAATTGGTAGCCACAACTAAATCTGCTATAGTTGTATCTGATGTTTCCCCTGATCTATGGGATATAACTGCAGTATATCCTGCCCTTTTAGCCATCTCTATAGCATCTAATGTTTCAGTTATTGTACCTATTTGGTTTAATTTTATTAAAATGGAATTGGCTGCACCTTCATTTATACCCTTTGAAAGTCTCCTAGTATTAGTTACAAATAAGTCATCACCAACTATTTGAATCTTGTTTCCTAATCTTTCATTCATTAGCTTCCATCCATCCCAATCTTCTTCATCTAGTCCATCTTCAATTGAAATTATTGGGTATTTGTCAACCAAGTTACTATAGAAGTCTATCATTTCTTCTGCGGTTAATTCTTTACCCTCTGCTTTTAATATATATTTCTTACTATCCTTATTATATAATTCCGTAGCAGCTACATCAAGGGCTAATCTAACTTCTTCTCCCGGTTTATATCCAGCCTCTTCTATGGCTTCAACGATTGTAGAAAGGGCCTCTTCATTTGATGATAGGTTTGGTGCAAATCCCCCTTCATCTCCTACAGCTGTATTATATCCTTTACCCTTTAATACTTTCTTTAAATTATGGAATATTTCAGCTCCCATTCTTAATCCTTCTTTAAAACTTTTTGCTCCTACAGGCATAACCATAAATTCTTGAATATCCACATTATTATCTGCATGTTCTCCACCATTTAAAATATTCATCATTGGTACCGGTAAAGTTTTAGCATTTACACCACCTAAATACTGATATAAATCAAGACCTACATACTGTGCTGCTGCCTTAGCAACTGCCATAGATACTCCAAGAATTGCATTGGCACCAAGCTTTCCTTTGTTATCTGTACCATCTAATTCTATCATAGTCATATCTATCCCCACTTGGTCCCTAACATCAAACTCTAATATTTCTGGTGCTATAATTTCATTTACATTATCAACAGCCTTTGTAACCCCTTTTCCCATATATCTGTTTTCATCTTTATCCCTTAACTCAACTGCTTCAAAGGCTCCTGTTGATGCTCCCGATGGAACTTGGGCTCTACCATAGGCTCCACTTTCAGTATAAACTTCAACCTCAACTGTAGGATTTCCTCTAGAATCTAATACCTCTCTTGCATATACATCTGTAATTATACTCATAACTTTTCCTCCTTAAATTTTTATTTTATTATTAATGACTCACCTGTCATTTCATTAGGCTTTTTCACATTCATCATATCTAATAGTGTTGGAGCTATATCTGATAAACTTCCATCTCTTCGCAGTTTAACACTTCCTTCTCCAACAACTATACAAGGTACCTTATTTGTTGTATGGGCAGTAATCTTTTTGCCTGTTTCTTCATCGATCATTTCTTCAGCATTACCATGATCTGCAGTAATAATTGCTTTTCCTTTATGCTTTAATATAGTTTCTAAAACTTCTCCAAGGCATTCATCAACGGTCTCTATGGCTTTTATTGCTGCTTTAATATCTCCAGTATGCCCAACCATATCTGGATTAGCAAAGTTTAATATCATTAAGTCATATTCTTCACTTTCAATTCTTTTTATAACTTCATCTTTAACTTCATAGGCACTCATTTCGGGCTTAAGATCATATGTAGCTACCTTAGGAGATGGGATTAAAACCCTATCTTCACCATCGTTAGGCTTTTCAACTCCC
Source organism: Dethiothermospora halolimnae (assembly GCF_037577855.1). NCBI lineage: Bacteria > Bacillati > Bacillota > Tissierellia > Tissierellales > Thermohalobacteraceae > Dethiothermospora > Dethiothermospora halolimnae. The sequence goes on from NZ_JBAKFX010000037.1 coordinate 4,602, forward strand.
CCATTAAAGAAAAATGTAACATGGGCATATTTTTCTGTCTCTGCTATTCTAAGTTGTTTTAAACCTAAGCTACTCACATATTCCCCCAGTGTATTACTATGTTTCTGGGGTTTATATGCCACTTTAACATTTTCTATGGTTTTATCATATTGGGTCATACATACGAAAAATACTTTTACTTTTTTATTTCTATCAAATCCATCAAATTCTTTATCAACCAATGCCCTAGTTATTTGCCTAGCCCTATCTGGTCTAAAATTAAAAAATATAATTGAATCATTATCATCTACAGTAGCTACTGGTTTTCCTTTACTAGTTATAACCGACGGCATAACAAATTCGTCTGTGATATCTTCTTTGTAAGACTTATTTATAATCTCAGTCGATGTACCACCTATAACACCTTCTCCTAGGGTCATTGCATCATAGGCTTTTTTTGTTCTTTCCCATCTTTTATCCCTATCCATAGCATAATACCTACCTGAGATAGTAGCAATCTTACCTACACCTATTCCTTTCAGTCTTTCTTCTAATTCATTTAAATACTTTCCACCACTTTTAGGTGGTACATCTCTACCATCTAGGAAGCAGTGAACATAGACCTCTTCTAACCCCTTCTTTTTAGCTAATTCTAATAGGGCATACAGATGCTTGTTGTGACTATGGACTCCACCATCTGATAATAGGCCCATTAAATGAAGTTTCCCATTATTATCCTTAGCTTTTTCTATTGCTTCTATAAAGTCTTCCTTTTTAAAAAACTGTTCATTTTCAATAGCTTTATTAATTCTTGTTAATTCTTGATATACTACCCTTCCTGCACCTAAATTGAGATGTCCAACTTCAGAATTTCCCATTTGACCAGAGGGCAAACCCACCGACAAGCCACTGGCATTAAGCTTAGTATTTGGATATTGTTGAAATACTTCATTATAGTTGGGAACCTTGGATTTACTTACTGCATTTCCTTCATATAATTTTCCAATTCCCCACCCATCTAATACTATCAGTGATACTATATTTTTAGACATTATACCTCTCCTTATTAAAACTTCACTAGTTCTATAAAATCCTCGGCCTTTAAACTTGCTCCACCTACTAGAGCACCATCTATATCTGTTTGATTCATTATTTCTGTAACATTATTGGGCTTAACACTACCTCCATACTGTAATCTAACTTCTTCAGAAATCTCTTCTCCATATTTTCCCTTAATAATCTCTCTAACATAGGAAATCATATCATTGGCTTCTTCACTTGATGCTGTCTTTCCTGTTCCAATTGCCCATATTGGTTCATAGGCTATAACTATTTTTTTCATATTATCACTTGATATATCATCAAATGCATTTTCTATTTGTTTCTTTACCACCTCTTTTGCTTTGCCAGTTTCTCTTTGTTCCAATGTTTCCCCTACACAAACTATAGGATTTATACCATATTTTAGAGCAGATTTTATCTTTTTATTCACTGTTTCATCAGTTTCATTATAATATTGTCTTCTTTCTGAATGTCCTATTATAACATAATTAATACCTATTTCCTTTAACATAGGAGGTGAAACCTCTCCTGTATATGCCCCATTATCTTCCCAGTGCATATTTTGTGCTCCAAGTTTTAAGTTTGAATCCCCTATTGTCTTCTTTATTTCATTCAATGATATATATGGAACACATACAGCCACTTCCACATCTGTATCATTCGTTATATCTTTAATCTTATTTACTAATTCTACCCCTTCTTTTATGGTCTTATTCATTTTCCAATTTCCAGCTATTATTGGTATTCTCATTTTCATACCCTCCTTAAATGTAATATTTAAATAATCTCAAAGTATATATGCTCTATTAACAAATACTGTTAGACAAAGTTATAAAAAATGGGAGTTATCCCGCAGGATTTGTGAAAATATAGAATAAGAGAGAAAATTGTTTAGAATTCCACTGTTTGAACGTAGTGAGTTTGGAATTCTATTTTCGACCGTTTCTTTATATTTTCCAAATCCGAGGACTGACGGACATTTTTTATAACTTTGTCGGTACTCTGATATAAAATTATTTATTATCTATGGCATCAATTCCCGGTAATACCTTACCTTCAAAGAACTCTAAAGAAGCTCCTCCTCCCGTGGATATATGGGTCATCTTATCACTTAGCCCTACTTTATCTACGGCTGATGCACTATCGCCTCCACCTATAATAGTGGTCCCTTCAGATTTTGCCATTGATTTAGCCACACTTTCAGTTCCCTTTGCAAAGTTCTCCATTTCAAATACACCCATGGGCCCATTCCAAATTATAGTTTTACCCTTTAATATTTCATCGCCAAAAGCATCCGATGTTTTTTTACCTATATCTAATCCCATCATATCTTTCGGTATGTTATCAATAGAAACGGTTTTATATTCTGTATCATTTTTAAACTCTTTTGCCACTACAACATCCGTTGGTAATAATAGTTCAACTCCTTTTTTATTTGCTTTATCTATAAGCTCTTTTGCTAAATTTACTTTATCATCTTCTATTAGTGAATTCCCTATTTCGTAACCCTTAGCTTTAAGAAATGTAAACATCATTCCTCCACCAATCAATAGTGTATCAACCTTTTCTATTAAATTCTCAATTACATCTATTTTATCTGATACTTTAGCTCCTCCTAATATGGCCATAAATGGTCTTTCTGGATTTGACATCGCCTTTCCCATTACATCTATCTCTTTCTTTATTAAATATCCAATTGCTGAGGGTAAAAATTCAGCTACTCCAACATTTGAAGCATGGGCTCTATGGGCAGTACCAAAGGCATCATTAACAAATACATCTGCTAGTTCTGCTAATTCCTTAGCAAATTCTTTAGCATTTTTCTTTTCACCTTTTCTAAATCTTGTATTTTGTAATAATACAACTTCTCCTTTTTCCATATCATCAACCGCTTTATTTGCATCTTCACCTGTTACATTATCATTGTCTACAAAAATAACTTCTCTATTTAATAAGTTAGCTAATCTCTTAGCCACAGGCTCAAGACTAAATTCTTTTTTTGCTTCTCCCTTAGGTCTACCTAAGTGGGACATAAGTATAACTTTACCATTATTTTTTATTATGTACTCTATAGTAGGTAAGGCACTTTGTATTCTTCTATCATCTGTAATATTTCCTGCGTCATCCATGGGAACATTAAAGTCACACCTTACTAAAACCTTTTTACCATCTATTTTAATATCTTCTATGGTTTTCTTATTAAGCAATATTATTACCTCCATCTATTTATTATCATAAAACATAATATTAGTAAAAGCTCAAAAGCCGGTTTAGTGATATCACTAAACCGGTCATAAAAAATAGTATTATATACCTTTGCTTGCTATATATTTAGCTAAGTCCACAACCCTAGCAGAATACCCCCACTCATTATCATACCATGAAACTATTTTAACCATTTTTCCTGTCACCATAGTAGATAATCCATCAACTATAGAAGAACGAGGGTCACCTTTATAATCTATAGACACTAATGGTTCTTCTGAATAGCCTAATACTCCTTTTAATTCACCCTCTGCTGCATCTTTAAACACTTTATTTATCTCATCAGCAGTAGCTTCCTTTTCAAGTTCAAATGTTGCATCTACTACAGATACTGTAGGTGTTGGAACCCTCATTGCCATACCATTTAGCTTACCTTTAAGCTCAGGTATAACTAATGCAACTGCTTTGGCTGCTCCAGTAGTAGTTGGTATGATTGACTCTGCAGCTGCTCTAGCTCTTCTTAAATCTTTTTTATGGGTACCATCTAAGATTCTTTGATCATTTGTATATGAGTGTACTGTTGTCATAAGGCCTCTTTCAATACCAAAGTTGTCTAATATAACCTTAGCAAATGGAGCTAAACAGTTAGTTGTACATGATGCATTTGATATTATTTGGTGATTAGCTGGGTCATAATCCTTTTCATTTACCCCCATAACTACTGTAACATCTTCTCCCTTTGCAGGTGCACTTATTAATACTTTTTTAGCTCCAGCTGTAAGATGTTTAGAAGCTCCTTCCCTATCTCTAAATATACCAGTTGATTCAACTACTAATTCTACCCCCATATCTTTCCAAGGAAGTTTTTCCGGTTCCCTTTCTCCCAGTACTTTTATTTTTTTATCATTAATAACTAAATAGTCTCCATCTACTTTAACAGTACCATTAAATTTTCCAAAGCATGAATCATACTTAAATAAATGAGCTAAATCTTCAATATTTCCTGGATTGTTTACTGCGACAACATCAAACTCATTTACATTGTTTTCCATGGCAATCCTCAATACATTTCTTCCAATTCTTCCAAAACCATTAATAGCAACTTTCATAGTCATTAAAACTCCTCCTCTAAATTTAATTTATGTATATAATAATTTGTCCCAAGACAAATTTATTAATCAATTTTTAATATTAAACATTATTTTAAAAGTTTTATTATTTCTTTACCTGCACCTTCGTCGGTTATCAGAGTCATACCTTCCCTTAGAGAGCAAATAGATATTATAGCTTCTGCTTTTCTTTTACCACAAGCAACACCTATAACATTTTCTATTTTTTTAAAATTTTCTAATGATAACCCCACTGTATTAGACTCAAAAATTTTATTTCCATTTCTATCAAAGTAATATCCAAAAGCCTCAGCCACTGCTCCGTTTTTGTTGAGGTTATCAATGATATCTTCAGCTAAATTTCTCCTTTCGGCCATATCATCTGATCTGCCTATACCATAGACTAAAATATCTATTTCCTTTATTTTTTGTAATAGCTCTCTTATTTCTGGAATCAACTGCAATGTCTTTAATGCTTCTTTACCAATATTATCGGGCATATGAAGTAATTTGTATTTGCCTCCTAATTTTTCAGCTAATGTGGCTGCTATATTATTGGATTGCGTTTTAAGATTGATTCCTAATCCTCCCCTAGCAGGTAAAACTAAAATATCCTTTTTAGAGTTTCCATAGTCCATTTCATTAGCCACTGCTGCCATTGTACTTCCTCCAGTGACCCCTATTATATTATTATCATTTAATATATTTTTTATATATAAAGATGTTCTTTTTCCAACATCATTTATTGTTATCCCTTCTTTATCAGAATCCCCAGGAACAACTATTACTTTTTTAATATGTAATTTCCTTTCCAACTCCCTTTCTAAACCCGTTAATCCTTTTAGGGAATGTATAAAATCATTAAGTTCTTTTATTATAACCTTTCCCTCTTCAGTTATATTCATACCCATAGATTTTACTTCTAATAATTTCTGCTTTTTTAAAATGTTAACTTCAGTCCTAATAACCCTTTCCCCTAAATTTAAATTATTAGCAAGGGTTCTTCTTCCTATAGGTTGGTTATAAAGTATATTTCTTAAAATATTATATCTTTTAATGGTTATATCTACTACTTCAGGTGCAATTTTTCTCTGTAATTTAATAATTTTTTCCATAATAAACTCCCCTTAATCTACACCTTGTTTTACTTATTTAAGACTCTATATGTTTATTATTTTCTATATATTAATTATGTATTCTAGGGACATCTTTTGTCCCGTGTGTTGTTTTGAGTCCCACCACAATAAAAAAAATTTGCCTTCTCTTTAATTATAAAGGATACTATATAATTTTTCAAGGAAATAATTTCAATTTTCATGAAAGTTAATTGGGGGACTACGTATCCCCCAATAGCTTCATAATAATAAATTTAAATTAGAACCTTCTTCTTTTAGAGGATGATGGTATATTTAGTTCATCCCTATATTTGGCTACAGTTCTTCTTGAAATTTGAATGTTCTTTTCTTTTAATATATTGGCAATTTTTTGATCGCTTAAGGGTTTTTTTGAATCTTCCGTTGTTATTAACTCCTCTATCATAGTTTTAATACCAGTAGATGCTATAGCTCCCTCTGACTTAGATATTCCACTTGAAAAGAAAAACTTCAGTTCAAATATTCCCCTAGGAGTTTGAATATACTTTCCCGTAGTTGCACGACTAACAGTTGATTCATGGACTTCTATGTCTTCTGCAATATCCTTTAAGGTTAATGGTTTTAGAAACCTTTTCCCCTTCTTGAAAAAATCATATTGAAACTTTATAATCGATTTAGTTACATTATATATAGTCATTCGTCTCTGTTCTATACTCTTTATAATCCATAGGGCAGAATTAAGTTTATTTTTAAGATATTCAGATATTTTTTCTTCATCTGTAGTCTTTAATAAATTATTATAATATTTACTTATATTAAGCCTTGGTATTGCATTATCATTTAAGACAATAATATATTCATCATCAACCTCATGGAGAATTATATCTGGAGTTATAAATTTTATCTCTTCTACTTCATTGGAAAAACCTCTACCTGGCTTTGGTTCTAAAGTCTTTATTAAATCACATATATTTTGTACTTCTTTAGTGGAAATTTTCAACTGTTTTGCTAACTTAGTTATACTATTTGTTCCTATATACTCTAAATGCTCTTCTACAACTTTATATACATTTGGATCATCTATTTTTTTTCTTTTTAATTGTATCTTCAAACACTCTTTTAAGTCCCTAGCACCGACTCCACTGGGTTCAAAGGTTTGAATTATTTCAACTATATTTTTTACTTTTTTATGCTCTGTATTCATTTCATTAGCAATCTCATCTATAGACGCATTTAGATAACCATTATTATCTATACTTTCAATTATAAATTGGGAAATATCCTTGTCTTCCTTATTAAAAAAAGTTAAATTTATTTGAAATAATAAATAATCTTTAAGGGACATTTCTTCCGATGTATAGTCTTCATAGTTAGAATGTTCTTTTTTCTCAAACTGAATATTTTTATAGCTGGTATTATCATATCTATTTAATAGATCATCCAGTTCAAAGTCGTATTCCTCTTCCTTGGCTTTTTCTATATCTTCATTATCTATATCATTTTCAAGTTCTAATACTGGATTTTTTTCCATCTCTAATTCAATACATTGTTTTAACTCTTGACTGTTAAATTGAAGCATTTGTATCGCTTGTCTAAGTTCAGGAGTCATCACTAGTTTTTGAACTTGTTGTAGGTTTAAATCGAAACCTAACTTCATTGTATCCACTCCCACTAATGGCTTTGTTGTTAAAACTTATGTTTTAACTACTACTATTATACCAAAAAATAACCAATAAAAAAAGCGACCTATAGTCGCTTTTAATTTGCCCTTAAAATATTTTTGTTTCCTTTGTCGATACTTCAAAGTCAGACAAAGTCACTTTTAATTATTTTCCACCTTTTTCATATGGTTGACCACTCGCTGACGGAGCATTTGCCCTTCCAACAAATCCAATTAATATAATGATAGTCAACACATATGGTAACATTGATAATATTGACTCTGAAACTTCTAGTGTAGTACCACCAATAAATATTGTTAAACCTTGGGCGGCTCCAAATAATAAACAAGCCCACATCGCCCCTTGAGGCTTCCATTTACCGAAAATCATGGCTGCAAGGGCAATAAAACCATGTCCCGAAACAAGGGTTGGTCTGAAATTAGAAACTATAGCAAGACTCATTGAAGCTCCTCCTATACCTGCTAAAACACCAGACATTATTACTGAAAAATATCTTACAGCATATACATTAACACCTAAAGTATCCGCCGCCTTTGGATGCTCTCCTACCGCTCTTATTCTAAGTCCTAGTTTAGTTTTATAAAGTACATACCATACTACAAAAACTAAAATAAATGCAATATATACTGTTGCATACCTATTTAAAACTATATCAAAAAAAGAGTTATCGGGAAATACCCCATTTAGCGGTCTTGGTATTTTATCTCCAAGGGATAATGGTTTTGTTTGCTTAGCACCATCAAATAATATCCCAGATAAGAATAATGCTAATCCAGGGCCTAAAAAGTTTATGGCTATACCTGAAACAACCTGATCAGCTCCAAAGGAAATTGAAGCTATAGCATGTATCAGGCCCATAAGTCCTCCCACTATAGCCGCTGCCAATAACCCCAACCATGCATTATGGGCAAAATATCCTACAGTAGCTCCTATAAAGGCACCTATTGTCATCATACCTTCAAGACCTATATTAATAACCCCTGAATTTTCAGACATTACACCACCTAAAGCTGTATAGATTAACGGGGTTGAATACATTAAAGTACTACTTAATATTAATGCTATATTTTGAATTATCTCATTCATTTCCATTTTCTTCACCTCGTTTCCTACGGGAGTACTTAGTTATATTGTTTAAAGGCTTTCCAATCCATTTTATAAACTTAGGTATAGCTACAAAAAACACAATTGTACCTATAACTATACTGACTATCTCAGATGGGGCTCTTAAAGCATAATTTAGTTTTGAACCACCATACTTAAGTCCTCCAAACAATAATGCACCTAGCACTGAACCTATTGCGGTATTACCACCTATTAAAGCAACCCCTATACCATCAAATCCATAGCCCTCCATAGCGGCAAGCACCGATACGTGTTTATTAACCCCAAGTACCTGAATAGTACCTGCTATCCCTGAAAGGGCACCTGCTATGAACATAGATGTTACCATACTTTTCTTAACATTGATTCCACCATATTCGGCGGCATATTTATTAAATCCAACAGCCCTTAATTCATAGCCTAAAGTAGTTTTCTTTAAAATATACCATACAATAACTGCCAATATTATAGCTATTATTATACCTAGATTTACTGGAGAACCAAATATATCCCTTAAGATAGGGCTATCCTTAAGCCATTCTCTTCCGGCTTTCGAGTATTTCCATTTTTCCAATATACCTATACTAGCACTTTGTTGTATATCCATAGTAGTTTCACCTTGGGGTCTTTTAAATCCTTCAAACATAATGAAATAGTTATTTAAATAAAGAGCTATCCAGTTAAGCATGATTGTAGCTATAACCTCATGAACTCCAAATCTAGATTTTAAGTATCCTGCTATAGCTCCCCAAAGACCTGCAGCTAAGGCTCCTAGTAATATTGCTACAATAGCATGTAAAACTATAGGCAAATCCCAAAATAATCCCACAGCTGCAGCAACTAAAGATCCAACTATAAACTGTCCCTCTGCACCAATATTAAATAATCCCGTTCTAAATGCAAATGATACCGAAAGTCCAGTTATTATAAGAGGTGTTGCATATACAATTGTATATGATATATATTTGGGTCGTCCAAATACTCCGTCAAAAATTACTTTATATGCCTCTATAGGACTAAATCCCGCAATCTTTAAAGCAATTGCCCCTACTATTAATCCAAATACTATAGATATTAATGTAAATCCCAAAGTTCCTTTAAATGTATTTATTATTCTTCCTTTAATGGGTGTTTTATTGTCCTTCATTATCAACACCTCCTCCTGCCATCATAAGTCCCAATTTATTTTCATCGGCATCTTTAGCATCTACTATTCCTACAATCTTACCTTCATATATTACAGCAATTCTGTCGGATACATTTATTACTTCATCTAATTCTAATGATACTAATAAAACACCTTTATTTTTATTTCTTTGGTCTACCAATGATTTATGGACATATTCTATAGCTCCCACGTCTAAACCTCTAGTGGGTTGAGCTGCAATAAGTAGATCCGGGTCATTTGTAACTTCCCTAGCTATAATAACCTTTTGCTGATTACCTCCAGATAAAGATTTAGCCTGTATTTTCTCATTTTCAGGTCTTATATCAAACTTCTTAATTAGATCTCTAGCAAATTCATTGATTTTTTCATGATTTAATATACCCCTTTTAGCAAAGGGAGCTTTATAGTAATTCTCTAATACCATATTTTCAGATACGGTATAATCAAGTACTAATCCCCTCTTTTGTCTATCTTCTGGTATAGTAGATATATTACTATCTATTATCTCCTTAGGTGACTTATTAGTTATATCTTCACCATTTATCTTTACATTACCTGACTTAACTTTTCTAAGACCAGTAAGCCCCTCTATTAATTCACTTTGACCATTACCGTCAACACCTGCTAACCCGACTATTTCTCCAGCCCTTACTTGTAAGGATAGTCCTTCTACTGCTTCAATCCCTCGATTATCTTCCACTACTAAATTATCTATTTCTAAAACAACTTTACCAGCTGTTCTATCTTCTTTTTCAACTTTAAAACTAACTTCTCTACCAACCATTTTTGATGCCAGTTCATCTTCATCAGTTTCACTAACATCTACTGTGTCTATATGTTTACCCCTTCTTATAATTGTACAGTAATCTGCCACCTGTTTTATTTCTTTTAATTTATGGGTTATTATTATTATAGATTTTCCTTCTTTTGTTAGGTTTCTTATAATTTTAATTAAATCCTCTATCTCTTGGGGTGTTAATACGGCTGTAGGCTCATCTAGTATAAGTATATCTGCTCCTCTATATAAGGTCTTTAATATTTCAACCCTTTGTTGCATACCTACAGTTATATTTTCTATTTTTTCATTGGGATCAACGTGTAATCCATATCGTTTAGAAAGTTCTTCTACTTCTTTGATAGCTTTTTTCATATCAAGTTTTCCAAGTCCCGATGTTGTTTCCATTCCTAAAATTATATTTTCAGCAACTGTAAAGGGTTCAACTAACATAAAGTGTTGATGAACCATACCTATACCCCTTTTAATTGCTACATTGGGATCAAATAAATTTACTTTTTTTCCATTTATATAAACTTCACCATTGGTAGGTTTATAAAGTCCATATAATACATTCATAAGTGTAGTTTTTCCCGCTCCGTTTTCCCCTAATAGAGCATGGACTTCCCCCTTATGAACAGTAAGATTTATATTATCATTAGCAGTAAAATCACCAAATTTTTTGGTAACATTTTTCATTTCGACTGCTTTATGATTAAAATCTATATTATTCAATGGATTTACCTCCTCTTCCCTATATCCAAACAGCTCAGACCGATGTCCGAGCTGTAGATATATTGTTCATTTTCAATTTATTCTGCACTAAATTCCTTATAAGTATCTTCATTGTAAGGAACCACTATATCTCCATCTATAATCTTTTGTTTAACTTCTTCTACTTCATCAAGTATCTCTTGAGGTACATCTTCATCGGATGTTGGAGCTATACCTACTGCATCTTCAGCTAAACCATAAACTACAGTTTCTCCACCTTTAAATTCATTGTTTTGATAGTCTTCTGTAACTGCATATATAGCAACATCAACACGCTTCATAGCTGAAGTTAAAACATTTTCTGGAGCTAAGTAATTTTGATCTCTATCAACACCTATAGCCCATTTACCTTCTTCTTTAGCAGCTTCTATAACCCCATTACCAGTACCACCAGCTGCATGGAATACTATGTCGGCACCTTTAGTATACATTTGCTTAGCTATAGCTTTACCTTTAGCTGCATCACCAAAGGATTCAGCATATTGTCTTAATACTTCTGCATCAGGATTTGCATATTTTACACCAGCATGGAATCCATAATCAAATCCATCGATTACTTCACCTTTCATACCTCCAACAAAGCCAACCTTATTAGTTTCAGTCATCTTACCTGCTATGTAACCAACTAGGAAAGAACCCTGCTCAGCTTTAAACACAACACCTAAAACGTTTTCTGGAGTTTCTTCTCCATATGAAAAGTCTATTATTGCATAGTCTTGATCTGGATTATTTAATGCTGCCTTTTTCATTTCTGGAGCTAATTTATATCCTATACCCCAAATTAAGTCATTGTTAGCATCTAACAATTGCTCTAAGTTAGATTTATAATCTGTTTCCTGTTGAGACTCTTGATATCCTGCTTTTATACCTAATTCTTTTTCAGCTTTTTGTAGTCCTTCCCAAGCTGATTGGTTAAAGGATTGATCATTTACTCCACCAATATCAGTAACCATTGCTACACTTATCTTCTCTTCACCATTACCTGTTGCATCTCCACCATTCTCAGTCTTGTCACCATCGTTAGTGTTACCACCATTATCAGTATCTGTTCCACAACCTACTGCTAATGTTGCCACTAACATAATTGATAATAATAATGCTAAACCTTTTTTAAACATATAAACCCTCCTTAAATTTTAAATAACCTTCACGTGTAGTATTTACCCGCGAATAATAACAATTCTACATTTTTTTTTAAAATCCTTTTTATTTTATAAAAAATTTATTACTTTTAACTATCTATTACTATAATAATATTGTTATAACAATATTATTATTATCTAAAAAAATATTTATTAAACATTTTTCGTTAAAAAAACTCCAGAGAGACTCTGGAGTTTTTTACTAACAAGGATCCGATTCTTTGGTTACATATCCTTCTTTACTTAGTACATCCATGGCTTTGTCAAGTTTTTCTTCATTAACCATAACAACTGGGCCAGTACAACCCATACCACTTTCAGCATAGATACCATTTTTCCAAAGTACTTTAACAGCATCTTCTAAGTCCATGATGTCTATACCTGAAACTGATCCGGTAACCACTTCCTTCGGTGGTGCCTCTACTTCTTCATCGTCATCTGATGATTTCTTATTATCTTTTTTTAGTCCCTTTAATATATCCTTTAATTTAGCTTTATTAGCCTTATCAAATTCAGATTTAGCAACTTGTGATACATTATTTTTGGCTAATTCTGCTGCGTAAGAAATAGCATTGGCTACAACTGGTACCCCTGAAGCTCTAGATAAAATAAGTATAGTTCTATCATAATCTTCTCCAATGCCTGGACCATAACCATATCCCATTGCTTCATAGCTTCCGCCAGTCGTATAAGAAGAGAATATCTTCATAAGTAGATTTCCTGTTAAACTATCTGTAATCATAACATCAGGAGTTCCTGTTAATAGGTCATTTCCCCTCATAACAGAACCACCATCTGCTCTCATTGACTCAGCAAAGTTTACATCATATCCATTACTACAAAGTTCCTTTAGAGATCTTTCAACCTGTCTTGCTCCATCTACATTTAAAATCCCCACAGTAGGGTTCTCTACACCCATAGCCTTGGCACTTATAATTCCATATATACCGTTCTTAACCATACCTTCGACTCTATGGGCAGATGAAGTTCCTGTGGTTGTAGCTATAAACATCTCTTTACCATGGCCTGGAGTAACAACTCTTCCCACAGTAGAAACTCCTATTGGGAAATTATAATGCATAGTTACAGCGCTTTTTATATCTCCACTGTCTAAAAGTTCTTCCATTTTCTTATGTTGTTCTTCCTCTGAATTTGCTTCTGCTATCTGAAGGTTTGTATCAACTTTAGGTCCGATTAGAACCACTTCAATAGAAGAATTTCTTTTTTGTGCTAATTCTGCACCTTTCACTATATTCTCTACTCCGTGTTCACTACCTAAAGTAGTTATACCTACTCTAACCTTTCCACCAAAGTTTCCAGTTTCTATAGCATCTGCTACATCATTAAAAACTTTTCCTATCATCTTTTTTACATTTTCATTTGACATTAATATCACCTCTAATCATTCAGTAGATGTGACGCAAATTCTTTCATAGCTTCTCCAACTAATGATTTAACTTCTTCTTCAGAAACGCCTTTTCCGTCGTCCATTTTTCCATCATTCTTTTCAATAACTATTGATACACCATCAAATAAGTTGGTCATACGTCCAAGGAAAAGACTTCCTTTACCAACAATCATAGCCCTTTTAATTTCGTCATCTAACATAGCATCTCTAGCAAACCCTATATATGGAACCCCTGAAGGTATATGTCCTTGAGTTGGTGCCCATCCAGGCATACCGTGTTCTTTAACAAAATTAGGTAATTCTTTTCTATCTAAATCTTTTCTCTTAACTCCTAAAGCACCTATCATTTTGTAGTTAGCTGTAGGAACATCTCCAGCACCAGCTGGTTTTGTTATATCTGGGTTTTGCATTTCTACAGAATATTTATCTATATCAGTTATTTTTAAATCTCCTCTATCTAACGGAGCAGTAATTAATGATGTTATTACCGCTTGAGGAGATGAGCCTGTACCCACTGTATGACGACCTACTAAGTCTGTTCTAAGTATTGGGTTAACACCATCGTTCTTGCTTACTAAAACAGCAAATCCACCTAAAGTGTCTTCTAATATAGGCATGTCTTTCTTAACATGGTCCTTACCATTCATACCTAATTTAGCTGTTGCACCACCAGCAACTATAACAACGTTATCATATACTCCTGATTTAACAAGAGCAGCTGCCTCTATTAATGTATGAGTTGGTGCAGCACAAAAACCTCTAGTGTCTGAACCAGTTGCATTTACACAACCTACTGTTTCTGCAATAGCCTTAGCGAAGTTTCCTCCACCTCTTTGGTTCATATCTCCACATGCTTCTTCTGAACACTCAATAACATAGTCAACAGTTTCTGGATCTATATCATTTTTATTTAGAAGGTTTAAAAATGCAAGAGCACCTGATGCCTTAACAACTAAGTTTTCGTAAATTGTATGGGCATTTAAGTTTATATCTATTTCGTGAGCTCTTTTAACACAACCAATTAACTCATTTTCATTGTATATAGGTTCTGCATGTAACTCATCAATTGCTTTCTTTATTTCATCCATTTCATCTCCATCTTTTAACTTAGCAACCATTTCGTCACTAATAAGGGGATGATTTTCTAATTTTTCTTTAACCATAGAAGTAAACTCTTTATTAAGCTTAACTAAATCAAATACGTCAACTATTTTTAATAGTCCAATAAATTCGTCTTGTGGCATGATTTCACCATATTTACCGAATCTATCAGCGCCTTCTACTTTTTTATCGTACCAAGGCATTTTGTACCCACTTAATTGTTCTGGTGTCATGTTACCAATGTAAGTTTGATTTGCTGGATATGACACTACATCTTCAAAGCTACGAAGATGCTCTGGAACCTTTTTAAGATAATCTGAATCTGGATTAACTATTTTTTCTGATGTCTGAGTTGTACCATTGTGTAAAATCATATCTGGAGTATGTACTAGCACATAACCAGAACCTTTGACAACAGGAAATGTCATATTATTTCACCTCCAAAAAATTTAAAAAACTATATATAAATTAGAATAGCCTTTACTAAGTAGTTGCATTTCGCAACTCGCAGCCATTTACTAATAATGGGTGATGTATCTCCACCACCCATTATTAATCATTATAGCTGCCAGCTGCGAAATGCAGCTGGCTATAGATTAGTCTTCAAATACTACCTGACCATCTACTTCAGTTTCAAGAGCAGTTAAAGCTTTTGCAACTAACCCTCTTCTTAATTGTTTCTCTTCGTCTTTATCAAGACTTGGATTTCCCAGTGGGTGAGGAATAGCAATAGTTGGAACTATTCTATTTGCACCTACTGTTAATGATATAGGCACTACTGTACACATATGAACTACAGGTATACCTGCACGTTCAATTTCTTTTACCATCGTTGCACCGCAACGTGTACAAGTACCTCAGGTAGAAGTTAGTATAACTGCGTCAACACCGTCTTCAACTAACTCTTTAGCAAATTCTTCAGCAAATGCTTTAGAACTTGCAACGGCAGTACCGTTACCTGTTGTAGTATAGAAGTATCTGTGAAGTTCTCCTATTCTACCCTCTTTTTCAAAGTCTCTTAGAACGTCCACTGGAAGAACTCTATCTGAGTCTTCGTTAGCATATATTGGATCATATCCACCGTGGGCAGTTTCATGAGTTTCTTCAGTTAAATCCATCATTCCATCAATATCATACTTACCATATTTTGAAGCACTTGATGATTCAATGTGATCTGGATTTCCTTTAGGAACAATACCTCCAGAAGTAACTAATGCTACTTTTGCCTTTGATAAGTCCTTAACCGCTGGGTTAGGATCTACATTATCAAAATCAGGCATTGGGAATTCTGTAGTAAAATCTTCGCCTTTAAGCTTCTTAACCAGCATATCAACCGCTCTAGCAGAACCTCTTTTTTCAGCGAAATAATTCTTTCTAACACCTCTTGCAAAGTACCCTTCTTCTTCAGGTGATCCTAACTCTTCACCTTTAGCTAATTTAAGTGCTAATGGAGCCATAGATTTAACAGCCTTTCTCATACCAGCTGCACTATTTTTAGTTGAAACAACATATACACTCTTCTTAAACATATCAGCACCAGGGTTTTCTTCATACATACCAGTTAGTACTGGGATACCTAATTCTTTTTGAACTGCATCAGTTATAGATCCACAAGCAACACCGTATCTACCTGCGTTGAATGCTGGTCCTGCTATAAATATATCAGGATTGTATTTTTTAACCATTTCTATAACTTCAGCTGTAGCTTCTTCTAAGTTTTCATTGAAGTAAGAGTCACCACAGATTACTGTAGCTACTATTTCAGCCTCGTCTTTGAACCTTTTGTTAAATTCCATACCTGGTCCAACAACGCCTTCTCTTACTTCTGGTTTATAATCAGCTTTTTCTTCTCCACCTATTCCAGCGAAGAATTGGTTTATATAATGAACAACTTTTATTTTACTCATTAGTTTCCCCCCTCTCTCAGTTTTCGGGTTTAATTTTTTTATTAGTCGTTAAATTTACAGAACTCTTCTCTTATATCAGTCATTTCTTCTATGATTTCATCTACATCAAGAACCATTTCCATCATACCTATTTGCTCATCGTAAACGTCAGCATCTACTTCATCTTTGAATTCTGGCTCTACTGCGTGATAAACTCTAAGTCCTAACTGGACTCCTGCTAATGGACCTGCAAACGTAGGGTCACCTGCTGTAACTGTTTCAGCTGCTAATCCTGCTGCTTCACCTTCTGCAGCACCTAATACAACAACTATATTTTCAGCACCATGCTTATCAGTTAAATCTTTAACCCTTTGTTGATTTTCTAAGTCCATCGCTCCTGCAGCCGTTCAGACAAAACACTCAGTTGATGAGAAAACAACTTCTGCGTCTGTTGACTTTAGGCATTCTTCCATAGCTGGACCTGGTATTCCATCTCTATCGCCTATAATGATAACTTTCTTGCCATCATAACGTCCCATCATCACACTTCCTTTCACATTTTATATTTTTTTATTTTATATGCAATTAGATATTAATATCCTTTTGCAGTTAACTTGTTAAATCCAAGCTCATTAGTAGCTCCAGTTATAGCCTGAAGTTCAACTACTATTGAACCATCTTCACTAAGACTGCCATCGAAACCACCAGCAATACTGTTAACTGGTTCAGTATATCCAATTACTCTATCTAATGCAGGTAATTTGATAACTTCGTTGGCATTACCACCTGTAACAACTGCATTTGCCAGTGGGTCAGCATCTGCTAATGATTGAGATGCACCATCTCTACCAGCATACTCATCAGTAACTATTACAGTTTTAATGTCTTTTTTCTCTATTTTTACACAGTTCATAATAAGGTCAGTATCTGGGTTACCGAAACCTTCCTGTGAAATAACAACTCCATCAACACCAAGATATTCTGCTAATTTAGCAGCCCAGTTTGATGATCTTTCTTTGTCAGCAAGGTAAACATTTTCATTAGTAATAATCATACCAACGAAGTTGATTTCCTTACCATGTTGTTCAAATAAGTCATGGATTATTGGATTATTTAAGTGATGATATGTTGTGTTCTTGTCACAAGCAGAAACACAGTTACCACTTATTATTGCTCCATCCATAATTTCAGTTGGATTAATTAAAGTAGATAGTGTTTGCTTTGCATCTACTCCATATACATATGTGTCATGCATTAATCCTTGACTTTGAAGCATTTGAACATATGCAACCTTAGGAAGCTCTGGATATTTCTCTACACTCTTTAATAAAGGTAAAGATTCATACTCTTTAACCTCATCTGGTGTAACATCCTTTCCTGCTTCTCCTAAATATGCAGCAATTTTTAATCCTGCCATCCTTAATGCTTTTTCATGCTCAGGTTGCTTTAAGCCATCTTTAGGCTCACAAATCAATACAACATTATTAAGCTTTGAGAATGGAGTGTAATCAGCTCCTGGGCCAGTCATATCTATTATACCCTCTTGGAAACCAACTACCTTACCAGTTGTAACTACTGCAGCGCCTTTTAATACATTAGTTTTACCTGTACCTACAGTTTCAACTTTTGATAGTACTCCAGGGAATATTCCTCCTGGTCCATCTACTTTAACTCTAGGCTCAATTACATCCTTAACAGGAGTAATTCTTACACTTTCACCTGGTCTTGCTAAATCAACATCTACACTCTTTAAGTTTTCATCTTCACTTACCATCTTGATGATTTCTTCTTTATTTACATATAGAGTGCCATTTTCAACTTTAGTTTCTTCACCAAATTGAACATCCTTAATTAGAATATTTCCTAATTCTAGACGCATAGAGTTCACCTCCTCTTAGTATTTCCACTTATGTGTATTTTAAATATATGTGCGATACATATGTATCACACATATGTATATATTAACTCTAGACTATTGCTAGAATTTATACCTTATTATTATAAGTACTTCTTAATCATTTCCTCAACACTATCTTTTGTTGCTTCTTCTTTAACTCTTTCATCAACTTTTTCGCCATCTTTGTAAATAGCGATAACTGGTAATCCTAAGATTTTTTGCTTAATAGCAAGTCTTCTTGCCTTTGTAGTATTAAGTTTTACAAACTTCATCTGATCACCATATTGTTCTTCTAGTGCTTCTATATGTGGCATTAAAGCCTTACATGGCTCACAACCATCACTCCAAAAGTCTACTAAAATGTACCCTTCAGCATTTAACACTTCTTCCTCAAAAGATTTTTTATCAACTACTAACATTAAAATCCCCTCCTATATTTTATTAAGAAATATTATTCTTCAAAATTATTTTCAATGTATTTTTCAGCTTGAACAGCTGCAATAGCACCATCTGCAGTGGCAGTTACAACCTGTCTTAGTGACTTAACTCTACAGTCACCAGCTGCAAACACTCCATCAACATTTGTTTTCATGTTATCATCAGTTTTGATGTAACCACGTTCCATGTCTATAACATTTTCAAATAAACTAGTTTGTGGTAAATAACCTATAAAAACAAATACTCCAAATGTTCCATCATCTTCACTAGCTACTATTTCTGTTTCTTCTCCTGTTTCTCTATTTCTTAAAGTCATAGCTTCTAATATTCCGTCACCTTTTAAGTCTTTAACCTCTGAATTCCATATGAAATCTATCTTATCATTTTTGAATGCCTTTTCTTGAATTGACTTAGCAGCCTTTAACTTATCTCTTCTATGAACTATAGTAACCTTTCTTGCAAACTTAGTTAAGAACATAGCCTCTTCAACTGCTGAATCTCCTCCTCCTACTACATAAACCTCTAGGTCTTCAAAGAAAGCACCATCACAAGTAGCACAATAAGATACACCCTTACCAGTTAGTTCTTTTTCACCTGGAGCACCAAGTAACCTTGGTTTAGCACCTGTAGCTACTATTACTGATTTTGCTTTATATTCTTCTTTTTCACCTTTTATAACCTTTATCTTGTCACTGAAGTCTATCTCTTTAACTTCGTCTAATTTTCTTTCAGCACCAAACTCTTCTGCTTGTTCAACCATTCTTGCAATAAGCGATGGTCCACTTGCATCAGCAATTGATCCTGGATAATTAGCTACTTCCTCAGTTGTCACTATTTGTCCGCCAGCCTTTTCTTTTTCAAGAATAATAGTTTTAAGGTTAGCCCTTGATGCATATAAACCAGCAGCTAGACCAGCAGGTCCTGTACCAATTATAACCACGTCATAAATATTTGACATTTCCCTCACTCCTTATTTATTTATTTTTAACTAAATATATTTAATTTAATACCTAGCAAAATAATTAAAGTATGGATTATTGAAATTCTCACAGTACTATTACTTTAGTAAAACCTTTTCTATGTAGTGTCCAACTAGGACCATCCATATACTATCATATAATCTAATCTACATTTTATATTAATTTTCTACAAAAAGTTTTTTTAAATAATCCATAGTTTAAAATCTACCCACAATTATCTATATTTATACCCAGTTTAAAAGTTAATATTCTCTAAAGTATTTTCAATTAATGATAAATCTATAACCTGAAAATCATCAAGAATCTTATCATCCCACTTAGGTGTCTCTTTATCTTTCAAAAACTTTTTCGCAGTATTTAAGCTATCTTCTATGACCATTATAGATTTCATATCCATTTTACCCTTTTCTTCACTTATTAAAATAGATTTATAAGGAGTCTCATTAGGTTTTACACTCCCAGAAAGGGGATGGGACAACAACTTGTGTCCAACATGGACTAAATCCCTCACTTTTACCAAAATATCTATGTACTTGGTGTCAAAGAATTTTACCTTTACTGTGTCTTTAAATTTAGTTTCAACTAACGGATTGTTAGTTATTATCATATTTCTCAAAGAGTCCACCCCTTAATGATTTAACTATTTTTTGACAACAAAAAAACAGACAAACGTATACATATTGTTAGTTATATGCCACGTCCCCCTGTTCCTAACCTGAGAGATTCTTCTTATATATAAGAATTGCTCCTTCGGTGCAATAAGCTTCCCAGAGAACTGTCAAAATGCGGTCCTTTTGCCTGAGAGTTTCATCATTCAGTGGCAAGCCAATTGACTTACTCCTTCGGCGCCTAAACCTTCGGTCTCTTCCGCATTCATCATCCAGATACTATTATTTAATTGTTAAACAATAATCAAGTTTTCCTGCTCACCCATATTATAATATATAAAGTTTTTTAATACAATACTATTTTACATTTTTTTTATCTATAATTAATTTTCATAATATTCGTTGTTTTCACTAACCCATAAAAACCGGTTATTAAGCCTTTTTCAACGAATTTTCAAAATATACAGCTATGGCTCCAATTCCAGCATGGGTTCCCACCGTTGCCCCTACCTTTCCAAATATTATCTCCTTTGGCTTTAATTCTTTTTCTAAAGACTCTTTAAGTTCCATGGCAAATTCCTCAGCTTCAGTATGATTTACCCCAATGGTCATATCTTTAAAATCCATATCCATCTTCTTTATTTTCTTTATAACCCATTTAATAACCTTCTTTCTCCCCCGTATCTTATCCTTTAAGGTTAATTTTCCATTCTCTATATTAAGTACTGGCTTAATCTTCAGTTTCTCACCTATAAATGCCTTAGTAACCGAAAGCCTTCCACCTTTTTTAAGATTCTCCAGAGTATCCACTACAAATATATAGTCCATATGATTAACCATATCTTTAAGCCTATCTATTATTACATCTTTATTTTCATCCACTTTAGCCATTCTAGCTCCTTCTATAGCCATTAAACCTTGTCCTAAGGTTATTCCCCTAGAATCAATTACAGTTATCCTATCTTCAAGTCCTATAATCTTCTTTGCCATCATAGCCGATTGATATGTTCCACTCATTTCTGATGAAATAGTTAATACTATTATGTGTTCATAATCATCTTTAAATTTGTTATATATATCTATAAACTCCTTAGGAGTAACCTGGGATGTAGTAGGTAGTTTATCACTACATCCCATTTTCCTATAAAATTCTTCAGTGGATATATCTATTCCATCTCTATAACTACCATCCTCAAAATTTATAGTTAGGGGTACAACTTCTATATCTAAATCTTCTATATATTTCTTAGGTATATCAGAAACACTATCTGCTATTATTTTTACCCTTCCCACAGCTCTTCACTCCTCATTCATAATTAATAATAAAGTATATTATAATTGCATTTAATTTAGTAAAAGAATACGTAATATCATTATATATTTTAAATGGGATTTCTACAATAGCGGTATTTAAAAACAAAGGCACCTTTGGTGCTTCTTTGTTTAGTGCAGGGTGCAAAGATCAGAGTGCAGAGAATTGTATGTAAAATAAAAATAGCCCCAAAGGGACTATTTATTTTCTAATGCATCAAGTATTGATATTGATATATTAGATGAATGATCTGCAACCCTCTCAAGGTTACTTATCACATCTAAGAATACAATACCTGAACTTGGATGACATTTTTGTTTATTTAGTCTATCAATATGATTTGCCCTATACTGTTTTTCTAATAGGTCAATATCTTGTTCATTGGCAATAACATTCTTAGCAACTTTAGGATCTGCATTCTTAAAAGCTATAAGGGCATTCTTAAAGGAATGTTCAACCTTATCAAACATAATCTGAAGCTCATCTAAAGCATTATCTGTAAACCAAAATTTATTGTCTATTCTATATTGTGCTAGCTCTGCTAAGTTATCAGCATGGTCCCCCACACGTTCTAAGTCATTTATAGTATGGAACAATGTGGTTACTGTAGAGTTTTGCATGTCGGTTAATGGTGCATTATAAAGCTGCACAAGATATTCAGTTATATCACTTTCCAACTGATTAATTCGTTTTTCCTCTTTAAAGACTTTATGGGTTAACTTTTCGTCCTTAGTTATGAAGGCTTTGATTGAAGTCCTTAAATTCTCCTGTACCAATCTTCCCATTCTTAAAACTTCTTTTGATGCTTGCCCCACGGCAATTGATGGTGTTTCTATTATTCTTGCATCTAAATATTTAAGTCCATTTGTATCTTCATCTTCTCCCGGAACAAGTTTTTTGGCAGCTTTTACTATTAATGGAGCAAACCAAATTAATATAGCTACGTTAATTATATTAAAGAATGTATGGGCATTAGCTATTTGTCTAGAAACATCATTTTTTGATATTTCTTGAACTGCCCATTCAATAGGTATCCTAAGAACTAGCATAAATATAGCAGTACCTATAAGATTAAATAATAAATGCATTACAGCAGCTCTTTTAGCTGTTTTGCTCGCTCCTATACTTGATAATAGGGCAGTAACACATGTACCAATATTATCACCATATAAAATAGGTAAAGCCATCTCAATAGTTATCATTCCCTGACTGCCCAAAGTCAATAATACCCCCATTGAAGCACTACTGCTTTGTACAAGCACTGTCATAGCAAAACCAACTAAAATTCCTATTAATGGATTGTTAAGTCCATGAAGGGCATTATTAAATGCCTCTGATTCTTTTAATGGGTCTAAAGATTCTTTCATAAGATCCATTCCAACAAAGAGTATACCAAATCCAATTAGTGCTTCTGCGATTTGTTTATGTTTTTTCTTTGATGAGAATATTAAGATACCTACACCAATAGCAACAACAATTGGAGCTATTGCTGTAAGTTTAAAAGCTATAAGCTGTCCAGTAATAGTAGTACCAATGTTGGCACCCATTATTACTCCTATAGCTTGGGTTAATTTCATAATTCCAGCATTTACAAAACCTACAACCATAACGGTTGTGGCACTACTACTTTGTACTATTGCTGTTACAAGGGCACCTACTATTACCCCCATAAACCTGTTATTAGTTAAAATTCCTATTAAATTCTTTAATCTCTCACCTGCAACTTTTTGTAAACCTGTTCCCATTATATTCATTCCATAAAGAAATAGGCCTAGTCCACCTAATACTCCAAAAGCTACCTCCATTTTTTAACCTCCATTTCATATGTTATATATTATTTGCCATTACGTAACAAATTATATGATACAACATATTCATCTGAGTTTTGTTAAATCCATGTTAAATTTGTAAATATACAAATAAATTTGTTAGGAAAACGTTAAATAAAATCTATTGTTTTAGATGTTTTTCACAAAACTATCTTAACCCAGGAAAACCAATCTGTCTTAATGCCTCATATGTAATTATTGCCACGGAATTAGATAAGTTAAGGGATCTAGCACTCTCTCTATTAAGCATGGGAATCCTCATATTCCTTTCCCTATTAGCCATCAATAGGTCCTCTGGCAATCCTGCGGTTTCCTTTCCAAACACTAAAAAGCAATTTTCCGAGAATTCCATATCTGAATATGATTTCTTCCCTTTGGTAGTAGCATAAAAAAATCTACCTTTGTCATGCTTCAACAATAACTCTTCAAAACTATCATGATAATGAATATCTAATAAGTCCCAATAATCCAGTCCTGCCCGCTTTAAATGTTTGTTGTCTGTAGAAAAACCTAGAGGTCTAACTAGATGAAGTGATGCTCCCGTTGCAGCACATGTTCTAGCAATATTACCAGTATTTTGTGGTATTTCAGGTTCAACTAATACTATATTTATAGACATAATAGCACCCCCTTCATTTTATTTATTTTCTTTTACAGATATATTTATTTCAATTGTCTCTTCTTCAAATTCAAATGGAACACACATTATATCTTGCCCTTTAATTGAATATACCATTTCTTTTCCCGCCAAGATACTAGGCGGGGTAATATCCGTTTTAATGCCTATATCGAACAATTTAGTAGAGGCATTTCCCATAATCATATTTCCAAGTTCAGAAATAGCACTTTTAGCCATTTCATCTAAAGTAGCCACTGGCATACCTCCCATCATATTAGAAGCTAATTTTTTTCCTGTCTCTTCAGTAAAATTAATAACAATCTGTCCTTTTAAATTCCCGGTGACTCCAACGACCACTGCTATTGAATCAATTAGGCTTATATCTTTTCTCATAAAAGGTTTCTTTTGCTCTAGTGCTATATTCCCTACTTGGACTAGTATATCTTTACTTGCTGTTAAAAATGGATTTACATATTCTACTTTCATTATATCATCCTTTCTGTAAGCATAATTTAATAGAATTATATCACATTTTGTTGAAAAAGACTATTTATTGCCATGTATATTCTTTATCCCCTTGTCATCTAAAACTATTCTTTTATTAAAAGTATTTATACTAAATTCTTCTTCTGCCTTTTTGATACCAATCCCCTTTAATTCTATTTTTTTCAAGTCTCCTTCACCTATCCTCTTTTTATGTAGTGTATATAAATAATGAATAGCTTGGGGTAAAAAACCTAATAATCTTGCAGAAACAGTATCGGTGGATATGGGATCTGTACCGGCAATTATTAAGCCTTTATTTTCTATAGACTTCCCTAGAGACGGCCCTGTTCCTATCATCGTCCTATCAGCACTAACTATGGTTAAATCTATTGGCATTTTTTCAATCTTACTATGTGGGGAATTATAAGACCAACAAATCCTATTATGCCACTAACCGATACTGCCATAGCAGTTATAAATGAACATAATACTAATATAACTATTTTTGTCTTTTCTACATTTAACCCTAGATTTTTAGCCGATTCTTCCCCTGTTAACATTATATTTAAATCCCTTGATAAAAAGATTAATAGACCTATGGCTATACAAATAGGAAATAAAATAGTTAAAAGTTGATTCCACCCTTTCCCCGAAAAACTACCCAATGTCCAATAAATTATTTTGCTTAAGTCATTACTATGGATCACCATAAGAAATGACATGATAGCAGTAAAAAATTGTCCAACAGCTATTCCTGAAAGAAGTAACGTAGTTACTGGCACCTTATTTTTTACCTTAGATACAAAATAAACTATAAATGTAGATACCATAGCCCCTAAAAATGCCCCTATAGATATACTTGATATATTAAATAGGACTATGTTAATTCCAGTTATAATAACCAAAGTAGCTCCTAGAGCGGCTCCTGAAGATATCCCTATAACGTAGGGGTCAGCCATGGGATTTTTAAACATTCCTTGAAAAGCAGCCCCCACACTAGAAAGAGCTGCTCCCA
Organism: Dethiothermospora halolimnae; assembly: GCF_037577855.1. Taxonomy (NCBI): domain Bacteria; kingdom Bacillati; phylum Bacillota; class Tissierellia; order Tissierellales; family Thermohalobacteraceae; genus Dethiothermospora; species Dethiothermospora halolimnae. The sequence goes on from NZ_JBAKFX010000037.1 coordinate 30,275, forward strand.
CCAATACACCTACCAATATTCTAGGTATTCTTATATTAAAAATAATAGCCTGATATGATTTTGGAATGCTATCTATATCTATATAATTCTGTATTATAGGTATTTTAGAGAAAACTATCTTTATAGTGGTTAAAACATTTATATTTGCACTTCCTATCGTTGAAAATACCGCTATACTAACTAATAAAATTATAACCAGAGAAGACAAAGTAAAAACCCAACTTTCCCTTCTCTGTAAGTTGATTTTCATAAATATCCCTACTTCGTCTATTCTTTAGTAGTATCTTTAAATAATTCTGGATGTATTTTTTTTGCAATCATTTCAAGGACATCTACTATTCTAGGACCAGCTCTTGAAATAATATTCTGATCAACAAGATATATTTTATCATTTTTTACAGCATTTAATGTTTTATACTGCTCATTATTTTTTATAGATTCAACTGTTTTTCCAGGACTATTTGGTGCTATATAAATATCTGGATTTTTTTCTACTAATTTCTCCACTGAATAATCAGCGTAGGAACCAGATGCATCACCAGCTATATTTTCTCCACCTGCTAAAGTAATAATTTCATCTATAAAAGACCCTGGTCCTGCGGTCTTTAACGGGTCTCCCCAAACTTCATAAAACACCTTTGGTTTCTTAGCATCTTTCACTTCAGATGCTATATAATCCATTTTAGCCTGCATAACAACCGTGATTTCCTTAGCTTTTTTCATTGTATTTGTTACTTGACCTATAGATTCGATAGTTGACATAACTTCTTTAATGGACTCTGGTTCATAGTTTAGTATCTTGATACCTGCAGCCTTTAATTGCTTATTAATATTTTCTTTACCTTCACCATATTGAACTACTAAATCAGGACTCAGTTCTATAATTTTCTCTATATTCATGCTATTATAACTACCAACAGTCTCTTTATCTTTAGCTGCTTCTGGATAATCAGAATACTTACTAACTCCCACTACTCTATTACCAAGACCCAGTGCAAATAATATTTCAGTATTATTTGGTGCTAAAGATACAATCCTTTTAGGTGCTTTTTCAAATGTTACTTCATTGTCAAATCCATCTTTAACTGTCAATGGATAATGGAATCCAACTGTATCATTTGTATTTTGTTCTTCTTTACTGTCATTATCTTTATATTCATCCTTCACCCTTATACAGCCTGATAACACTGTCATAGTTAATAATAATACCATAAGCACAGATATAATCTTTTTACCTCTCACTTTCATATATATCCTCCTCCGTTTTTTATTATAGCTTATTAAACATAAAAATACCTAGCTATTATTATGCTAGGATATATAAGTATATACCCTCCCTCCGAGACCAATTTGTTAGGCAGATATCCTGACTTGTGAATCATATTACTTCCAACGCCTTCCCGGTTCCCCAGTGGCATATGTTGGTTTCATCCTCACTTACAGTAGCGGGGGCTGTAGTAGATTTTCACTACTTTCCCTTTTAAGTTTCTTTATGAAACACCTAACTTTTTTATTATACTCATATAAAATAATAACAGATACAATTTGATTATTCAAGATTATTATAAACTAAGTTCATAATAGTCCTTTGTATTTACTTCAGATACCTTCTTTACTCCCTTGTTCTTTTCCCCTTTTAAAATAATTATTTCACTATACATAGTTTTAATTGAATCAAATCTTATTGTTGATTTATTAAAATAATTATAATCAATAATAAGCCAATAGGAATTTTCCCCAACTTTTATTACCGTCAGTCCTTTATAATTATCTTCCCATTTATTATTAATAGATATTTTTTTATTTATCTTATGTATTTCTATGTTTTTGACGTCTCTAGCTATTATACTATATAAAACTTTATTTTTAAAACTTTGTTGTCTTCTAGAAATAGTTTTTATATTTAATATATCTTTTATTTTATCAACAGATTTAAGTAAGATATCTCCATGGTCTCCATTTATAAATAGTTTTCTCCCAAATATAGATGCAACACTACTACTAATCACTGTTCCATCACCACGGGGACTTGTTATAACATATCCCGGTTTACCATCTATCCACAGTTCCTTGTCACTATCTACTTTATTTACACATATAAACCTTGAAGTCTCAATACCCTTACCTACTATTATATGGATATCTCCTATTCTACTGTAAAGTTTATCAACACTAGAATTCAAGTGATTAAGAAAACTATTTTTTTCTTGTATTCTATCATGGGATATAAACTGAATAAAGTCCTTATCATCCTTATAAAATAGATATTCTCCATATTCTCTACTTGGTAATAATTCTTTTGCTACAGGAAAAAACTTTTTCAAAAAATTAATATCCTGTTTTTCCTTATATACCTTTTTAAAAATCCATACAAATCCTTCCCAAAGTACTTTGAAAAATACATTCCCATTGACTTTATCATAGGGCAATTCTCCACCTTCCCAAAAATAGTAGGCCTTCACCGTCCCAGCATTGGGAGTACCAATCATTATTAATTTATTAATATCGTAATTGTACAAGTCACTTTGTATATAAGCTCTAGCCACCAACCCTCCCATGCTATGACATACAATATTTACCTTATTAGTTTTATATATCTGCTTAATTCTATTTAGCTCTGGTATAAGATAGTTTGTCCCACTATAATAATTCCCTTTTCTCCAGTCATAATGTACTACAAATAAATCTACCTCTTTCTTATATCCCATCCCCTCTAAACTTTTAATAAAAGGATCGTATATATAGCTAGCTGGTCCAAAACTAAACTCTCCTGTTCCTGGGATAATATCATCTCCCAAGGAACCAAATATACCAGGTATAAATACTAACGGAAGCTTTTTATTTGTTTGTATATTATAATTCATCATATTTATCACTCCACTACTTTTATATTTATATTATGATTTATAAATATAAAAGTTGATAAAAAAATAGTTGTGGGATTACGAATCCCCCAACAACAAAATATTTGTGGTTTTACATAAGTTATAGAATTACACTTCCTCTAATAACTAAGAATTCAAAAAACCACGTAGTTCCCAATAAATTTCATCAGTCACTATCAGAATAAAATTTTACGACCGTAGGGAGTGAAATAACCATATCTATTAACTATTAATTGTTAACTATTATCTATTAACTAAAAAAAACGGCCCTAGGGCCATTTTTTACTTATCTTTAGGTAATATTAAGTTTAGTACTATTGCCGCCAAAGTACCTGTGGTTATTCCTGAATGGAATATGATTGCTAATTTTTCGTGGAAATTATTTAGTAATTCTGGTCTAAATGCAACTGCTAGTCCTAATCCCATAGAAATAGCAATAACCAAACTGTTTCTCCTTGTAAACCTTACTTTTTTTAAAGTCTTAATTCCACCTACTGCTATCATACCAAACATCATTATTCCAGCTCCACCTAATACCGGATCCGGCATTATTGAAACTAATGCTCCTAGTTTTGGAAAAATACCAGACAACATTAAGATAATACCTGCAATAACAACAACAAATCTACTTGCAACCCCTGTTATAGGGATTATACCAACATTTTGACTAAATGATGTGTTAGGTCCTGCATTAAAAATACCAGCTAAAAAACTTCCAGTACCATCTGCCAATAGTCCTCCTGCCAACTCATCATGGGTGATTTTGTGGTTACTAGCTTCTCCAACTGCCATTAAATCCCCTATACTTTCCACTGTAGTAACTAAATATGCGGGAATAAATGCCAATAATGCTGTCCAGCTAAAATCTATACCATATTTAAAAGGTGTAGGAAAAGCTATCCAAGCAGCATCTTTAACTGGAGTAATATCAAGCATTCCCATAGGAATAGATATAATATAACCTGCTATAATACCTAATAATATAGCTCCTGCACTGAGAAAACCTTTTCCATATTGATTAAATAGTATAATTATTATCATTACAATCCCTGCTAAGAAAAGGTTTTCTAAACTTGCATACCCCTCTGCTCCTACTTGTCCTCCTGCAGCCCAATCGATTGAAACCGGTAATAAAGTTAAACCTATCAATGAAACAACCGTACCTGTAACAACTGGCGGAAAAATCTTCATAAGAGGTTTAATAAATCTACTCAATATTATTTCTACAAATGATCCTAATAAAGTTGCACCGAATATTCCCGGTAATCCCATTGTTGACCCAACCGCTATTGAAGGTCCTGCAAATGTAAAGTCTGTTCCCATTATACAAGGAAGTCTAGATCCTATAGGTCCAATCCCATAGGCTTGAATAAATGTAGCTAGACCTGCCATAAATAAAGTGGCATTAACAAAAAAAGCCATTTGTTCCATTGGCAGTCCTATGGCATTTCCTACTACTAAGGGTACCGCTACTATCCCACTAAATGCTGCAAATATATTCTGCAGTGCCAATGGTATAGCCATCTTAATAGGTGGCTTATCATTGATTTTGTACCTTAATTCACTATTGGTTTGTGCTTTGGTGTTTGAATTAACTGTTTCCACAATTGCCCCTCCTTTTTTAAGTAGCCCTAGTCTGAATATACAGCTACTATTTATTAAATGATAACTCTAATTATCATTTTCTTCTTTAATTTTTATTTCCCTTTGTAATATTAATACAATAGTTTTGCTAATTTTCTAACTTCTAAACTAAAGGGAAAATAATAATTTATTAATAATTTGTTATAATTATATTTTTTATGTCGTTGTTTGTCAAAACTGTTCACCGTTTTAATTTCCATATTATAGAAATATTTTTTGTTTTTTTTGTAATATTTTAATATAAAAAAATATGTTTTTCATCTTAAGAAAACGCTTACATATAAAAAGTTTACAATTCAAGGAAAAGTTAAATTGTAAACTTTTTATATGTAAATTATTTATTATATAATCTCTATAAAATAGCATTAATTTATAAATTATTTATTTTCTCTAATATTATTCCATTGTTCTCTAGCCATCTTTTCAATATTAGGTTTCGTTTTTATAAGAGGGTCTGAAACTACATTTCCAAACCAAGATACAGCTTTATCATTATCACCAAGTTTTCTATATAATTCTCCCACAAGATATCCTAATGTTATTTGATCCATATTAGTACTAGCTAAAGACTCCTTCATATAAGCTTCCTCATATGAATCCAATGCGATTTTTAAAAACCTATCTTCTTTTATGTCTTCTTTCATTCTATATAACCAAGCGGTTCTTAAAGAAACATTCCCTATATCTAATTTCTTACTATTTAATATTTGACAATTACATAATGCTATTAAATAACATTCAATAGCATCATCAACACTTCTCACTCCGTTAAATTCTCTTTTTTTCCATTTAGAAGTTATCTCTTTTTTTATTAATTCTTTATCTTTAGGTTTTACTTCTTCAAATTTAGATTCAAGGGCTGAATATCCACAATTAGGGCAAACAAAAACATCATATTTTACGGGATTCTCACACTTATAATGAGTAAAAAAATCACTATCTCTTTTTTCAACTCTAAGCTTTGACCTCTTTACTTTAGTCGTTTTAAATTTTTCATTGCATACAGGACAATCAACCTTCTTTTCATATAGTTCCTCCATTCTACCTCCTCCTACGTTATCTTTATATAAATCATTAAAAATAATATATCTATTTACAAATTATATTTGTGGAAAACAGAAACAAAGGCGCTGTCGGTGCTTCTGTGTTCTGTGCAGAGAACAGGGAGTTTTCAGCCCTAATATCTTGCTTTTAATTCATTCAAAGGTTATATTTTCTACCCCTGCGCCTTTTTTTATAATATGTTTTACAGGTTTATAAAAATCCTCTGTTATAATCCTACTATCTACTTTTTCCCCATCCACAAATATATTTTTATAAACCTTAACCTTATACCCATATCTACCTTGCTGAATAATCTTTATCTCTTCAGGTTTTAATGTTTCATCAACCTTTTCTTCAACTTCAGGTTTAATAACTTCTTCAGTAATTGATTGAAATTTTATAACCCTATTATCTGTTATCTTGCCTCCATAAATAGTAATAGTTAATTGTCTATTTTTTGATTTTACATCTAAGTATATGGGAAACTCATAATTATTTTTAAACTTAAAATCTAAATAGTCATATGCCACAGCAGCATCCAGGCCTTTTGGAACATACTTAACAGGAAGAGAATGATGATGTCTCTCCACAACTTCAAGTTCTGATAATAATACTGTATTATATAGGGTTGTAGATAATTGGCACACTCCACCTCCGACACCATCTACAAAATCTCCGTCTAATATTATTTTAGACTCCATATATCCTGTGTCTTTATTTCTAATCCCAGTAGCTTTATTTAAGGAAAATACTTCCTTAGGACTTAAGACTGTACCATTAATCTTTTTAGCAGAAATTTGTATATTATTAACTCTACCTAGACTACTAGTCTTAAAAAATGTAGTATAGGAACTCAATTTGTATTTTACTTTTTCTAATTCTTTTTTAGTTAATTTAGGTATATCTTTTATTACTGGTATATTAATATCGGTTTTATTATTTAATCCAATATATATCTCTCTCATCAATGAATTCTTATCTACTTCTATACCAATTACCTCTGGAGTTATTAAGAATCTACCATTTTTAAGTTCTATCTTGGCCCTTTTACTTTCAGTACCTATATCCCTATTAATTTTATCAATTACATTATTAATTTTTTTCTTATTAAAGGATAGCTTCATTACTATATTTCTTTTTCCTTTTTTTATAGTATATATTTCTTTTAACCTCATAAATATACTTCCTTTTCTACCAACATTTAAAGCTTCATTTACCGCTTCATGATAATTATAAGTACCCTCTATTTCGTTAAACATTAACTTGTATTCATAACTACTGTATTTTAGTTTAATATATGTACTATTTAAAGCCTTAGAAAAATAATTTTCTAATATTTTAATAACTTCAGTACCATTATAGCCTCCCACTGAGACATTGTTTATATAGACACCGTCATATATAGTGGTCTTATTTAAAGTAAAATAAAAAAATATTATACTAACTAATATTATTAAAATAACTGTAGAAACAACAATTCTAATCATGTTCTTCTTATTTAATAATAACATAATTCACCCCTTAATAATATATTATTAGTCATTAAATAGTATAAATACCTTCTTTATAAAATATTATTTAACTGTTTAATCAAATATGAGTAATATTAATTTAGAAATCACAAATATATCTAGACCAAATAAAATAGCTATACTATGTAATTACATAGTATAGCTATTTTATCTGGTTTGTATACATATATCTACTTATTCCAATATATCTCTAAATTATCTCCATCATTAAGTTTTCTAACATATTCTGCTTTCTCCCCATTTACTTTAAGAACCAATATGCCATTAGGTTTCGATAAATCAAAGTCTATGTGATCGAAAACATCTACAAAGATAAACTCTTTTTTATTATAGTTTATTATCTTTTCTTCTCCATTTATCTTTAGTGTGATAGTTTTGCCATTAGTATTGTTATTACTTTTCCTAATATAAGATTTATTATAGTATTCTATTGTATCACCGTCACTGATTAGTATATTACTATTTATTTTTTCATCATTTATATATACGTTATAATCCTGTTGGTCTAAACCTTGGCTTTTAAATAGTTCATCTACACTTTTAATTTCATTAACTTCTATTCTATCCTTCTCTTTAATGGTAATATTATCTTTTATAATATTACCATTAACCTTTATATCAGTAATCAAGTTAACTTTAGTCCCTGCTAACTTAACAGATTTATCCATATTTAAACATTCAAACAACTTTGGTACGATCTTTTCCCCTTCTTTGGCCTCATCAATTAGTACTATATCGTTATTTTTAAGTTTATATTCTAAATTCTCTAACTTATTATTAACATATATTTTGGCCGGTTCCCCAAAGCTTCCTTTTTTAATCTTAGTCTCCCCATTAATATAATATATAAAATCTTCACCTCTACTAGGTATAAGCTTTCTAGGGTTATATCCAACTAAAACCAGGGCATCAGAAACTTTGATCTCCTTAGAGTTAAATAATTTAATTTTCTTTCCATTAACCTTTATTTCAAGAAAATCCTTTTCTTTACTATTTAGAGCAGTTATTGCAATCCCAATTGGTGTTATACCATTGGGACCTTCTAAATCTTCCGAAACCCCATTTACATCGTCAATAATAGATGTGTCCCTTATCACCACCCTTTCTTCAGGTAATTCTAAGTATTCGGCTATTCTAGAAGTTATAGTTGGTATTTGACTCCCACCACCAATCAAAAACACAGCACTGGGAGATTTTCCATTATAGGCTATAATGTTTTCCGATATCTCTTTAGCTAAATTATCTATTGCATCACCTATGTTTCCAATAATCTCACTGGTATTCATATTATGCTCTATTCCTACTATATCATTGAATTTATGATTTTCTTGTCTATTCAGTTCTACTTTAAGTCTTTCTGCTGAATCATAGTCTAATAAATAAGATTTAGAAATTTTTTCAGTTATTTCATCTCCTGCAATGGAAGCCATAGCATAGGCAACTATGGAGCCATCTTTAGTTATGGCTATATCTGATGTTCCAGCACCAATATCCACAAGGGCTAAATTTAAAAGACGCATATTCTTCTTTATAGCTACATTAATCGCCGCAATAGGCTCTAAGGTTAAATTAATAACTTCAAGTCCAACTTTGCTCATTACAGTATAGAGACTATCCACGACAATATTAGGTAAAAAAGTAGCCAATACATCGGTTCCTATTTTGTTGCCCTTATGTCCTTCTAGATTCTCCATAAAGTTATCATCTAAATAATAGTTTATAACAGTATATCCAACACAATAATACTTATCATTATAGTCTTTATTTTCTTCTAAAGTCTGTTGAGCTTTTTGGATTGCCTCCATTTCCAAACTTTCAATTATTTGTTTGCTAATTTCCTGGGTAATATCAATATCCCTATCAACCCTAACTTTATATGTCTTTAAAGCTCTACCGGCTGCAGCAATAGCTACTTTATCTAATTTTATCTCTAGCTTCTCTTCAAGTTTTAACTTTACCTTCTCTACTATATCAACTACTCCTTTGATATCATGAATTTGTCCATCATACATTACCCGTTTATCATGTTCCATCATCTCAGTAGCTAATATTTTAAAGCAATCATCCCTGTATTCACCCACTAAGCCAATAACAGTCCTTGTTCCAATATCTAAAGAAAAAATTATATTTTTATTTTCTAAGTTCAAATTATTATCTAGTTCCATTAGAACACCTCTTCTTAAAGTTATCCACTAAAACTATTCTTCATAAGTTGTCATTTCTCCTTCTTTTTTTACAAATATAAAAATAGACTATGTAAATATCTATTTTTTATTCTTTTTATAATATATGCAATACTTCGTTAATGGACAAACTTCACAATTAGGTTTTCTGGCTTTACATATTCTTCTACCATGAAAAATCAACCAATGATGGGCATCAGACCATTTTTCTTTATCTATATTTTTCATTAGGTCCTTCTCAGTATCTTTAACATTATCACTTGAAGCTAATCCTATTCTATTTGAAACTCTAAACACGTGGGTGTCAACAGCTATAGCATCTTTGCCAAAGGCATTACTTATAACCACATTGGCGGTTTTTCTACCTACTCCCGGTAACTTTATAAGTTCTTCTCTAGTTTCTGGAACCTTACTATTATAATCATGAACCAATATATCACAGGCTCCCAAAATATTTTTACTTTTATTTCTATAGAAACCACAACTTCTGATTAATTCACCCAGCTGTTGTTGACTAAGGTTTAAAAAGTCCTTCGGTGTCTTGTATTTTTTAAATAGCTCCTTGGTTATTTTATTTACCCTAACATCTGTACACTGAGCCGATAATATTGTTGCAATTAACAGTTCAAAGGGATTAGAATGATTTAATTCCGTAGTTGCATCGGGAAAAGTATCTTCTAAAATATTTAAAACCTCATTTATCTCTTTTTTATTAAGTTTTTTTTTCACTTAATCACTCCTAGTTATAGTGAATTTATATCTTTAAATTTAAACTATAATATATAATATCCCAAATTTATATCTATAAACACTTATTTTAATTGACAATGGAGAGTTGACAATTGACAATTTAAGGTGATTTTACTCACTTTGTTCGTAAAATATTATATTTAAATCGGCTTTAGCCGATTTTTTTCCTTAATTGTCCACTGTCAATTGTCAATCGTCAACTTTTTTATATTCTCCAAATAGAAAGACCAATAACATATTTATAATATTTCAATATTATAATCGACTATTTCCACCCTACTATCCCTTTCTATAAACTTTATAACCTTTCCAATCATCTGGTCAGCATGTTTGCTGTTATTAGTTACACAGGATATTCCTATTAATGCTTTTCTCCACTTATCATTAAAATCCACCTCTGCTATAGATACATTAAATCTAGATTTTATTCGTTCTATTATACTTTTTATTACATGTCTCTTTTCCTTTAATGAATTTGTTTCATAAATCATTAATTCCAATGTGCAAGCACCAATTATCATATTTATCACCCCGTGGCAAAATTGGCTGAAAATCATAGCCAATTTTGAATTGTAAATTTTAAATTATCAATTGTAAATTAAAACCTTAAAGGGGCTGTCGGAAAATAGCAAATTTTAACTCGCCAGACCACAAATAAAGAAAAATGCTTAAGAACTTAATTTTAACTAGAAGTAAGTTTTTAAGCATTTTCTATTTTTTGACAAGAAAATTATTTCT
>NZ_JBAKFX010000038.1:0-40867 GCF_037577855.1 Dethiothermospora halolimnae
GCCGCCGACTTCCTTCAGATTCCACCTCACGGTGGACACCCTTGTCTTCAGCTAGCACCTATATCACCTTCGGTGTTCGGGACTTTCACCCTATAGACTGTGTCCATGCTGGGCACACATAAAAAAGTAGACTAAAAATTTTTAGTCTACTTTCTCATTCTATTTCTAATTGTCTTATATATCTCCGCAACACTAAAGGGGATAATAGAAAAACCTACCACCATTAACCATTGCTCTAAACTTAAATTTCCTAACTCAAATATATTTTGTAAAAATGGAACTAAAGTTACACTAAGCATTAGTACTCCAGATAGGGATATTGCCATTAATAAATATTTATTTGACAATATACCTATTTTAAATATATTCTTATCTAATGATCTAACACTTAGACTATTTGCAAACTGGGAAATACTAAGTACAAGAAATGCCATGGTCCTTCCTGTGATAATATCTTCATTTAATCCCACATTAAAAGCACTAAAACTAACAATTCCAATCATAATACCCCTTATTACAATAGATAATCCTAATCCATGGGCAAATATACTTTCCCTTGGTTTTCTTGGCTTTCTTTCCATTATATCCTTTTCTCCTGGATCTACACCTAAAGATAAAGCAGGAAAACTATCGGTAACCAAATTTATCCATAAAATGTGTATTGGAATTAATGGTGCAGGAAGATTAAATAAAAGGGCTGTTAAAAGTGCCACTATTTCCCCTATGTTACAGGACAACAAATAGTGTATCGATTTTCTAATGTTATCATAGATTACTCTACCTTCTTCAACTGCCGAAACTATGGTTGAAAAATTATCATCAGTTAATATCATGTCCGATGCTTCCTTAGATACATCTGTTCCTGTTATTCCCATTGCACATCCTATATCAGACCTCTTAAGGGAAGGGGCATCATTTACTCCATCGCCAGTCATGGCCACGATTTTTCCTTTATCTTGCCAAGCTTTAACTATTCGTACTTTATGTTCTGGAGATACCCTTGCATATACTGAATATTTTTCAATATTCTCCTTTAATTCATCATCGGTCATATCTTCTAAAGCTTCACCATCTATGGATTCTTCTTCACTTTGGATAATTCCCAGTTCCTTTGCAATGCTTATGGCTGTTATTTTATAATCTCCAGTAATCATTATAGGTCTTATTCCCGATGTTTTACACCTTTCCACTGCTCCTTTTACAGTTTCCCTTGGAGGATCAATCATTGCTGTCATACCTATAAATACTAAATCATTCTCTATATTTTTTGAACTTACTTCATTAGGAATGTCAGATATATCTTTATATGCTAATGCTAATACCCTTAAACCTTCCTTAGCTAAATTTTTATTTTCCTCTAATATCTCAGATTTCTTTTCTTCATTTAGACTTTCTACATTATCATTTATTAGTATTTTATTACATCTATTTATTAATACATCTATAGCTCCTTTTGTAAATACTCTATACCCCCCATCCACTTCATGTATGGTAGACATCATCTTTCTATCAGAATCAAAGGGTATTTCTTCCACTCTTTTAAACTCACTTTCCAATGTTTTTTTTAATTGTTCCTTTTCATATCCCAATGCAACAAGGGCAATTTCTGTTGGATCTCCAATAGTCTTTTTTTCTCCATCATTTTCTTCGATTGAAGCATCATTGCAAAGTACCCCTGTATATACTAACATTCTATATTCATTATCATTTATATCTATTTCGTCCACATCTATTAATTTATCATATGTATATGCCTTAGTAACTGTCATTTTATTTTGAGTAAGGGTCCCTGTTTTATCAGAACAAATTATAGAAGCAGTTCCCAATGTTTCCACTGCAGGTAACCTTCTAATTATGGCATTTTTCTTAATCATCCTTTGGACACCAAGGGATAATACTATAGTTACTATGGCTGGTAAACCTTCAGGAATTGCTGCAACAGCTAATGAAACCGATATCATAAACATATCAAAAATAGGTCTACCTTGAAAAAATCCTACTAAAAATATAATAGCACATATAATCAATGCTATGATTCCTAACTTTTTACCTAATTCAGCTAGCTTTCTTTGTAAAGGTGTATCCCCTTTTTCTTGAGATTCTAGCATTGTTGCTATTTTTCCTATTTCAGTATTCATACCGGTGGATGTAACTATAAATTTACCCCTTCCATGGGTGACTACACTTCCTGAAAACACCATGTTTTTTCTATCTCCTATTACTATTTTTTTATCTGCTAAAGTATCCACCGTCTTATTAACAGGTAGTGACTCCCCTGTCAATGCAGACTCCTCCACTTGTAAACTTGCCTTTTCTATTATTCTACCATCTGCTGGTACATAGTCTCCTGCCTCTAGTAACACAATGTCTCCAGGAACTATATTATATGATTTAACTTCCATTATAGAGCCATCCCTTAAAACTTTTGAGTTTGGAGTGGACATGCTTTTTAAAGCCTCCAGTGATTTTTCCGCCTTATTTTCTTGTACTAATCCTAGGATGGCATTTAAAAAAACTATAATAAATATAATTATAGTGTCAGTTACTTCTCCCAAAACTCCAGAAATAGCCGCTGCAATTATTAAAATAATAACCATAAAATCTTTAAATTGATTTATGAACTTTTTTAATAGGCCTTCCTTTTTCTTTTCTTTTAGGTCATTTTTACCGTATTTTTCTAGCCTTTTTTTTGCTTTATTTTTTGCTAATCCTGTTTCTAGGTTTGAATCTAAGGTTTGTTCAACATCTTCTAAATCTTTTGCATACCATCTCTCCCTATTCATTAAATCCCTCCATGATCTTTATTGGGTATGTTTTTTTATTATACCCATAATTTTCTTTTTTAAATTTTTTTATTTGTATCAATTATGATAACATTTTTTATGATAGTATTAAAAAGTTCTAAATCAGTCCCCTGCTTTTGACTATTATCTATTAACTGTCATCTGTTAACTATTAACCAAATAAAAAAGTATGGGAACGAATCTCCCATACTTTTTTATTTGGTTAGTTTATCTACATTTAAAACTATATCCTTAGCTTTTTTTAATCCTTCTCTATACCAATATTGATTGGTATTTAACTTTTTTCCTTGTTTTTCTTTTTCATTTAATTTACCTATAGAGTAATTCAATTCATCTAATATTATTCTTATTTCTTTACTCATTATACTAACTTTCTTTAACCTGCATTCCTTTCAAGTCTTAACTTATCGGCTACCATTGCTATAAACTCAGAATTTGTTGGTTTCCCTTTATCAGTATGAACAGTGTATCCAAATAGATTATTTATAGTATCTACTTTACCTCTACTCCATGCCACCTCAATAGCATGTCTTATAGCTCTTTCCACCCTACTAGGAGTGGTATTAAACTTTTTAGCTATATTGGGATAAAGTTCCTTAGTAACTGCACTAAGTAGTTCAATGTCTTCTACTACCATACCAATTGCCTCTCTAAGATACAAATAACCTTTTATATGGGCAGGAACTCCTATCTCATGTATGATATTAGTTATTTTGGCTTCTAGACTTTTTTCTTTAGTCACATTATTGACTAAATTAGAACTAATATCAACATTTTTTCTTCTTTCTATTTTTGTAGGAGCATTTCCTGTTACTTGCCTTATTCTTTTCATAAATATTTGAAAATCAAAGGGTTTTACTACATAATAATCTGCACCTAAATTTATAGCTCTTTGAGTTATTTTGTCCTGCCCAACTGCTGATAATACTATAGTTTTTGGAAACTTCTCCAAATCCATTGTATTGATTTTCTCTAAAACTCCTAATCCATCTAAATGTGGCATGATAATATCTAAAACCAATACATCTGGTGACTTTTCTTCTATAAGATCTATAGCTTCAAGTCCATCTTTTGCTATACCAACTACCTCTACATCTTCTTGAGTCGTTAAATACTCGCTTAAAATACTACAAAAATCCTTGTTATCATCTGCTATTAATACATTAATTTTTTTGTTTTCCAATTCTTTTCCCCCCACTAAAACTTTTTTCTAGATAAAAATCTATTTATATTATAACTCTACTCTTATATTTATTCGACAAAGGATATATATATCCTTCCTCAATTTCTAATTTAAGTAATTTTTTTAATAATTCAAATTTTTATGTGATTTTATAGGATAATTTATACAATAGTTAATAAAAATGACAAAGAAATTTTTTGTCATTTTTATTAATTTGCTTTTACAATATTTTTTGTATAGTCTTGGAAAATTCCAGCCTTTTGAAGCATCCAATTTATATATATACCATACCCTTTAGCTGGATTATTAACAAAAACATGGGTTACTGCTCCTATTATTTTCCCATTTTGAATTATTGGACTACCACTCATCCCTTGAACAATTCCTCCAGTTTCTTTTAATAATTCTTCATCTACAACCTCTATTACCATACTTTTTTGATGGGGAAATTTTTGATTTTTTAAACTTTTAATTTCAATTTCATATTTTTTTATATCATTATTTTTTATGGTACTTAGTATATAAGCCTTCCCTTCCTTTACTTGACTAGGGGATGCAATGGGAAGAGCTTTGCGATTTATAATGTGATTAAATCCTTTGTTTATAGTTCCATATATTCCAAAGTCGGTATTATTAGTAATTTCACCGATTCCATCATCAGATTCATAAAATAAGCCTATTAATTCCCCAGGAGCTCCTTTCTTTCCCTGTTCTATGGCTGATATCTTTGCATTTAAAATCTCTCCATTTTCAATTGGCATTAATCCGCCAGTATCAATATCAGTAATTCCATGTCCTAATGCTCCAAATTTTCTAGTATCACTGTGATAAAACGTCATAGTTCCAATGCCAGCAGTTCTATCCCTTACCCATATTCCTAATCTATAACAGCTATCCGATGGACTTTTAACAGGATATATTTCAGTAACAAACTGTAATTTATTTCTTTCTACTGTAACCTTAACCTTTTTCTTCTTAATGTTATTTAATATTTCTATAACATGATCTGCATCTCTTACTTTTTTTCCATCAATAGATAGTATTACATCCCCTATTTTTATTCCAGCATCTATAGCAGGACTATATTTGTCTCCATTCTTACCAATAATATCATCGGATAAAGCCACTACTAATACTCCTTTTGTATTTAATCTTACACCTATTGTATTTCCTCCTGGAACTAAATAAATATTCTCTGATACATTAACATTTATTTCTTTTATAGGTATTAAACCTAATAGTTTAAATTTTAATTTACCTTCTCCATTTTTTAATGTCCCCACTCTATATGAATTTTTAAAACTTAATTTTAATTTATCCTCTGTGTTATTTTCTTTAAAATGTAATATATTTTCTTTGTTATTACTTAATATATCCACAGTAAATGGAAATATTATATCTATATCTTTTGTTTCCCCTTGATAAATACTTATATGTGAAGGATACTTAATTATATCAATTATTTGTACTGAATATGTTGCTATTGTTAGTACTAATATAAATACAAAAAAGATTTTTAAACCTTTTTTATTTTTGTTCAAATAAAATCACGCTCCTATTTTTGCATTAGCTTAATTCTACACCTCCACAAAATTTGTTTGTAAACTTAATTTAGCCTTTTTTGAGGTTATTTATTCTACATAAATATTTATCAATATGTTAACTAAAATCTAAATTTCCGAAAAATAGGATGGATTTTTAAAAAATAATGAAAAAGACCCTTAAAAAGGGTCTTTTTCATTATTTATCTAATTTGTTTTGACATTTCCAACATTTCTTTAGCATGGTTTCTAGTAGTATCTGTTAAATCAACACCACCTAATAGCCTAGATAGTTCATCCACTCTTTTACTATAGTCTAATTTTTTTACTTTAGTTATAGTTCGATTATCCTTCACTATTTTATTAATTAAAAAATGACTGTCTCCCATTGCGGCTATTTGTGGCAAATGGGTTATACACAAGATTTGATGGGTTTTTGATATTTTTGATATTTTTTCACTAAGTACTTGGGCAGTTCTGCCACTAATTCCTGTATCAATTTCATCAAATATAAGACAGGAAATATTATCCACATCAGCCAAGATATTTTTAAAAGCTAACATAATTCTAGACATCTCTCCACCAGATACGATTTTTGATAAGGGCTTTAATGGTTCACCAATGTTTGTAGATATTAAAAATTCAACATTATCTATTCCATCTTGAGTATAATAATCATATTTTTTAAATTGCACTTCAAACTTTACATCCTTCATGTTTAATTCACTGAGTTCCTTTGTTATAGATTTTTCAATATTCTTAGAAATTCCTTTTCTTTCTAAGGTTAATTCTTCACAAATCTTAGATAATTCTTTTTCTATTTTTTCTATCTCATTATTTATTATTCTTATTTCTTCTTCACTATTTACTATAAACTGATACTCATTATATATTTTATTTCTATAATCTAATATTTCATCTATCGTGTTACCATATTTTCTTTTAAGATCATTAATAGTATTAAGCCTATTTTGTAATTCATTCAATCTTTCTGGATTATAATCTATATTTTCTTCATAACTTCTTAATTCCCTAGTTAAGTCCTGTATAGTGAAAATTATAGCATCAAAATCCTCCACATATCTTTCTAACTTTTTATCATGTTTCGATATGTCCCTTAATTGACTACCTAAATTTATTAACTGATCAATTATAGAGCTATAGTTATAATCATTTGAATTTAACGTTTCATTAACTTTTGTCAGGGTTTCTATTATATTTTCTGAATTTGATAATATATTATATTCATTAAATAAAATTTCTTCTTCTTCTCTTTTTAAATTTGCAACATCTATTTCATCTAATTGAAATTTAAGTAAGTCTATTTTTCGCTCTTTTTCTTTATCATCACTATTATATTTTTTTAATTTATTTTTTAGGGCTAATATTTCATTATATTTATTCTTTACGTTTTCTTTTAATATCCCTATTTTTTTTCCACCTAGAGAATCTATTAATTTTATATGATTCTCTGGAGATAATAGGGACTGGTGTTCATGTTGTCCATGAATATCAACAAGTTTTTTTGTTAATTCCTTTAACATATTTAATGTTACTGTTCTACCATTTATTCTAGAGGTACTTCTTCCCGAGCTAAAAATTTCTCTAGTTATCAATATAATACTATCTGGCTCTTTATCTATTCCAAAGCCTTCTAATACATCACTTATATCATTATCCTCATCTATATGAAATAGTCCTTCAATAATAGTTTTATCTCCACTTGTTCCTATATAGCTTCTATTAGCTCGTCCCCCTAACAACAGTCCCACAGCATCTATTATAATTGACTTTCCTGCTCCAGTCTCTCCTGTCAACACATTAAAGCCTTTAGTAAAAGATATATTAACTTCATCTATAATAGCAAAATTTTGTATACTTAATTCAAGGAGCATCGTCACACCTCCCCCTAATCTAAAATATTATTAAAAGTATTTATTATCTCTTTAATAGCATCTTTATTCCTTACAGCAACAAAGACTGTATCATCTCCGGCAATAGTGCCTACTATTTGCTCCATATCTAAAGCATCAATGGCAGAGCCTGAAATTTGAGCAGCCCCAGGTAATGTTTTTATAACTAATAAATGACCTGCTGTTTCCATAGATATTATAGAATTTTTAAATATTTTTAAGAGTCTATCGGTTGTTCCCTCTTGATTTTGTCCCATGGCTGCATATTTATATCTACCATTCTTTGATAAGACTTTTACTAACCTTAGCTCCCTAATATCTCTAGACACAGTGGCCTGTGTTACATCTATACCGGAATTTTTAAGATATTCCAGTAACTCCTCCTGAGTTTCTATTTCATTTTTTTCAATAAGCTCTAGTACCTTAGCTTGTCTAGTATATTTTTTCATATTATCCTCCTTGATGAATTAACAACCATATCATTTTTGATACCTACAAACATCATTTATGTATACTTATTATATCAAATTTATAAATATAAAAAAATACTTTTATTTTAATTATTTAGCTAAATAAAAGATAGCCCTTTTCGGCTATCTTTTAACTAATATACCTATACCCCTTGTATCCTTCACCTATTATAAATTTTTATGGGATTTCACTGCTATACCGTCAATCTTATTATCAATATTAAAGTTAGAATGTATTCCTCTTTTTATATGGGCTAAGTATTCAATATTCCCCTCTCCCCCCTTTATGGGAGAATAGGTTAAATCTATAATTGTCAAATTATTATCTATACAGAAAGAGTTTATATCATTTAAAACTTCTTTATGTACCTTTAAATCCTTCACTACACCTTTTTTTCCGACCTTTTCTTTACCTGCTTCAAATTGAGGTTTAACCAGTGCTACCACATCGACATTAGCCTTAGTTATTTCTATAACTTTAGGTAGTACTAACTTTAATGATATAAAGGACACATCTATTGTAACAAAATCAGCTAATTCTTCTAAGTCCTCTAGTTTAACATACCTTATGTTCCTACCTTCCATATTTATAACCCTTTTATCATCCTTTAATTTATTAGCTAATTGTCCATGTCCCACATCTATGGCATAAACCTTTGTAGCTCCGTTTTTCAGCATACAATCAGTAAATCCCCCGGTGGAGGCACCTATATCCATTGCCACTTTATCCTTACAAGAAATATCAAAAGTCCTTAGAGCCTTTTCTAACTTTAAGCCTCCTCTACCTACATAGGGTATAGGGTCATTTATTATTTCTATAGAACTCTCTTCATTTATTTTTGTACTGGGCTTTCTTATTTTTTTTCCATTTACTAATATATTTCCAGTTTTAATATATTTTTTAGCCTTTTCTCTACTCTCTATTATGTTTTTATCTACTAATAACTTATCTAACCTTACTTTTTTCATAAAAAACTCCTATTAATTAATAGTATCTTCTATTAACTTTACAACACTATTAACATCTAATTTATATTTAGAATACAGTAATTCCACTGCACCATGTTCAATAAATTCATCTGGTAACCCTATGTTTAAAACTTTACCTTTATAATTATTTTTTATAAGTAAACTGTTTACAGTATTCCCAAATCCACCACTAACTACATTATCCTCATAAGTTAATATAAGTTTATGATTCTTAGCAATATCTAGTATCAACTGTTCATCCAAGGGCTTTATAAATCTACCATTAACTAGAGTTACTTCTTTACCCTTCTCTTTAAGCTCCATTGCCACATTATAACCATAGTCCACCATTTTTCCCACTGCTAATATGGCGATATCTTTTCCTTCTAATATTACTTCACCTTTACCACATTCAACTTCATAATTTTCAGATACATTGGTCATATCACAACTTACTCCCCTTGGATATCTAATGGCTAAAGGTCCTTTATTATAGCTTGCAGCAAATTTTATCATTTCCTTCATCTCTTTTCTATCCTTAGGGGCCATTATTGTCATATTAGGCATATGGGACAAAAATGATAAATCAAAAACACCGTGGTGGGTTTCTCCATCATTTCCCACAAGTCCTGCCCTATCAACAGCAAATACCACTGGGAGATTTTGAATGCATACATCATGTAAAACCTGATCGTAGCCTCTTTGTAAAAATGTTGAATAAACGGCAAAAAACGGTTTAAGGCCATTAGAAGCCAATCCAGCTGCAAGGGTTACTCCATGCTGTTCTGCTATACCTACATCAAAAAATCTTTTAGGAAACTTACTGTGGAATTTAGCTAGCCCAGTACCAGCTGGCATAGCGGCTGTTATAGCTACTATATCATCATTTTCACATGCTAATTCTACAAGTGACTCTCCTAAAATATTTGAATACTTTGGAATATCAGTTTTTTTAACTGACTCTCCAGTTTCTATTTTAAAAGGTGATGCTCCATGATATTTATCTGGACTTTTTTCAGCAGGTAAATATCCCTTACCCTTCTTTGTTATAACATGTACTAAAGTAGGACCATTGATATTTTTAGCCCTATAAAGTGCACTAATAACTTCTTGAATATTATGCCCATCCACTGGACCTATATATTTAAGCCCTAAGTCTTCAAATAGCATTCCCGGTATTAAAAAATATTTTACACTATCCTTAGCCTTTTCTGCAGTTTTATATACCTTTTTACCAATTGCCGGTATACTATTTAATATAGAACTTAAATCTTCCTTTACTTTTGAATATGTAGATGTGGTAGTTATTTTACTTAGATACTTAGATAATCCACCAACGTTTTCCGATATGGACATATCATTATCATTTAATACCACTATTTGTTTTGTTCCCACTTCACCTATATGATTTAAGGCTTCAAAAGCCATTCCAGCAGTCATTGCACCATCACCAATAATACTTATTACATCATTCTTGTCATTTTTAACGTCCCTAGACAATGCAAATCCAAGTCCTGCCGATATAGATGTAGAACTATGTCCTGTCTCAAATATATCATGTTCACTTTCATTTCGTTTAGGAAAGCCACTTAAACCATTAAATTGTCTTAGGGTATCAAACTCATCTTTTCTTCCCGTCAGTATCTTGTGGACGTAGGCTTGATGACCTACGTCCCAGATTATTTTATCTTTTGGACTATTAAACACCCTATGAAGGGCTATGGTAAGCTCTACAACTCCTAAATTTGAAGCTAAATGACCTCCTGTTTTTGATACCTTATCTATAATAAATTGTCTGATCTCTTCAGCTAAATTATTCAATTCTGTAGTATTTAGTTTTTTAAAATCTTCCAAATTATTTATTTTTGCTAGAATTTTTCCCACTTTTAGCATCTCTCTTTCTTTTATTTTTTCTTTTCTTCAAACTAGGTAAAACATCTATTTTTAATTTTTTATCTAAAAAGTAAACTACTTTTGATGTATAATATATTATAGTCTCATTTTTAGATATAGCGATCTCTTTTCCCAATGCCTTTCCACCAACGGTTAATGCAGCAACAAATGCACTCATAGCTGCACTTATATAAACCGTATTAATAATTCCATATTTTGAAGCAAGTTTTGTAACGATAATTGTTCCAGCTGCTCCACTGACTATACCACTAATATCACCTATTACATCATTGCAAAAGTTAGATACAGGTCCTGCATTTCTTACCAGTCTTATGGCATACTTTGCCTCCTTCACCCTATTGGCAGCCATGGCATGAAATGGTTCTTCTTTGGAAGCAGCAACTGCTATTCCTATTGTATCAAAAAAAACTCCTAATATAACTATAAGTATTAGTATTATAAATGCTATGGAAATTTCTATACTTTCTAAGATTCCAACTGAAACCAAACTAACCATTATTGCTATAGAAAAAGTAATTATAGATACAAGTATTATCCATTTGAAGTTGTACTTTTTTAATATACTATTTTGACTATTTTTCTTTTTGTTATTTTTATCATCTTCCGACAAAACACTACCTCCATTATTATAAATATAGAAATAAAGCTGATAGCCAAGCTATCAGCCCCTTATAAGTGGCAGTATATTAGATAAATTTTGTGACTTAGGTCTAGCAGGGTTTCCCAGACAGAAACTGCTTGTCGCCATCACAGCGGTTCCCCTTTAATCCTGTCTCTATTCTGTCACCTAGAATAGGGCTAGATTACCACTTAGTGCACACTGTAATCCCCAATATACCTCTTATATTTAAGAACAGTCTAGGAGTTTTCCTCAACAGCCATACTAACTCTTAGCCTCTTTTGCAAAGTAGGTTTCAACGGCAAAATCTCCTATACCATGGGCCCATAGTTAGATAGATCGCGACCATTTTCCACCTATTTCACTCAAGGCAGGCTACGCTGCACATAGCTTGCACCATATGCAGGTTACTCTCCCGTTATTGCCCATTAAATAATAAAGGGAGTCTCCACGGAGGTAGGGTCATCGCCCACATGCCATTGTAGATCGCCCCATCCTCCTTACTCCCAGAAACGACCCCCGACTGGGCGTCAGCAGCCGAAACCAGGAACTTCATCGATGTGCCCTTTGACGGATTTTTAGGCCCGCCCTCAAAGTTAGTTGTACTGACTAGAATACTGTGCCACTCTAGACTAGAAATAATTATAACATAGTCTAATATTAATTTCAAACTAATAACAAAGATTATATTACCTATTAACAGATTACATATCTCTGTTTAACAAGAAATATGCCAGCTCTTTTAAAATATTTATATTTTTTTTATCAAATTTATTAAGGCTAGTAATAGCAAAATTATATAATTCTTTCGACTTTTCTATTGAAGAATCCATACCATATAGTGATACATAGGTTGCCTTATGATTATCCTCATCACTTCCAATATCTTTCCCTAATTTATCCATATCCCCAATCTTATCTAGTATGTCATCCCGAATTTGAAAACCTAATCCTATAGATTTACCATAATCCCTTAGTAAATTTATTTCATCGTCATTAGCTCCTCCTATAATAGCTCCAGAAACAATTGATGCCTCGATTAATGCCGATGTTTTGTTATTATGAATAAAATCTAAGGCCCTTTGGTCAATACCACTATCCTCCGATTCTATATCTACTACCTGACCACCTATCATTCCAAAAACTCCAGCTGCATTGCTTATTTCCTTTAATGCCTTTAAATATCTTTCACTATTACTTTTAGTATTAAAAACATGACTTATCATAGTCTCATAAGCAAAGTTTAACAGACCATCTCCAGCTAAAATAGCAAGGTTCTCTCCATAAACTTTATGGTTTGTTGGTTTTCCCCTTCTAAAATCATCATTATCCATACAGGGTAAGTCATCATGTATTAACGAATATGTATGTATCATTTCCATTGCAGCTGCAAAGGGTAATGCCTCTTTATAATCACCATTAAATATTTCACAGGTTTTTAATATTAAAAAGGGTCTAAGCCTTTTTCCCCCAGCAAATATGCTATATCTCATAGATTCAAAGATTCTTTTCTGTAGACTATTACTTTTAGGTAATATTTCATTTAAGTATTCTTCTATTGTTTCACTATATTTTCCCAGTTCATTGCTTATATCCATAATTTCCTCCTAAAAATCATTAAAATCCTGTTCCTCTAATGTACCATCTTCTTTTTCTAGTATAGTTTTTATCTCCCCATCCATATCATTAAGTATTTTATTACAATGTCTATACAAATCAATTCCTTCTTTAAATTTAGACAAGGATGAATCAATATCTAAATTCCCTTCTTCCAGTTCTTTAACTATGATTTCCAAATTATCAAAAGCTTCTTCAAAGGACAAGTTTTTATTCTTTGTCATAGTTATCCCTTCTTCCTTCCTTTTTATCTAAAACTTTTACTTTTACATCACCATCATGTAAAAGTACATCTAACTTTTCATCTATATCAACTTCTTTTATAGAATTGATCACATGTCCCTCATCGTTAATTAATAAAGAGTAGCCCCTATTAAGAACCGATAGGGGACTTAAAGAATCAAGTTTAGCTCCTAAATTCATTAAATCTTTATTAAGTATATTTTTTCTATGTATAATATTTCTACTTAGATCTTTATATAACCTTCTTAACTGTTCCCTATTGTTCTTAAGTTCATTTTCAGGAGACCTATTGATTAAGCTTTTTTTCATATATTCAAGTTTATCCCTTTTATTATTTAAATCCATATTATAATTATAAACTAATCTTGAGAATATCTGATTTAATTTATCCATTAAATCTTCTCTTCTAGGAACAGCCAACTCTCCAGCTGACGATGGGGTAGGAGCCCTTAAGTCAGCTACAAAGTCGGCAATGGTAAAGTCTGTCTCATGGCCAACAGCCGAAATAATAGGGGTGGATAATTCATATATAGTTTTAGCAACATCTTCTTCATTAAAACACCATAATTCCTCTATTGAACCGCCCCCTCTTCCAGTAATGATTAAATCAATGTCATCCCTCGTATCAAAATATTTTAATCCTTTGCATACTTCTTGATGGGCCCTTTGACCTTGTACTAAAACAGGATAAATTAATATATTAGCACTGGGTAACCGTCTCTTTATTACCGTTATAATATCCCTAACTGCTGCTCCAGTAGATGAAGTAACAACCCCTACCTTCTTAGGTAAAAAGGGTAATTCCTTTTTATGAATCTTATTAAACAGCCCCTGTTTTTCTAGTTTGTTTTTCAATTGTTCAAATGCAATAAATAAATCCCCTATGCCTTTAGGCTTCATGCTATTTACATATAGTTGATAACTGCCATCCTTATCATATACCGATATATATCCCTTAGCTACAACATTTACTCCGTCTTTAGGGTCAAACTGGATTTGTCCTGCATGACTTTTAAACATAACACATCTAATTCTACTGCTACTATCTTTAAGGGTAAAGTACATATGTCCAGTATAATGATGTTTAAAGTTAGATATCTCCCCTTCAACACTAATATTATGTAATATGGGATCTCCATCTATTATTCTTTTTATATAATTATTAACTTCTTTAACCTTTAGTGGCTTTAATTCCATAAAACTCCTCCACTTAAATTCCTCTTTTTACACTTCCTAAGTATGCTATACCTACAGCATTATCGGTACAATACTTTATATTTGGGTATATTACATTAACTGCTTTATCTTTTCCTATATTGTAGTGAATTATATTTCTTATATATTTGTTCGATGCAACTCCTCCTATAATCACAACATCTTTTACATTAAATCTTTTAATAGCATTTTCTAATATACTAACCAATGAATACCCTACACAATAAAATGTAGTTTTAATAATATCTTCTTTATTTTCACCATCCATTGATCTATAAAGAAAAGTCTCTATTCCTGAAAAGTTAATTTCCATACCACTGGTGCTAATAGGCTTTTTCATTTTTAAAATTTCTCCATTTTCTAAATATGTTTCCATTTCTTTACCACAGGGGAAAGCCATCCCTAATTTTACACCAATTCGGTCAATTAATTGCCCCGCACTAATATCTTTACTTCCCCCTACTATATCTATTTCATAATTTCTTTTATTATCTTTTACATATAGTAATTCCGTTGTTCCCCCTGAGATATGTAAAGCCAGAAACTCTTTTGGAGTTTTAACTTTATTAAAAGCCGCACCTATATGTCCATCTTGATGGGTAAATTCTTTATATTCAACCCCAAGTGTTTTTGCAAGAATATATGCCTGTCCCTTTGATACATTAAAAACAGGCATATATGAATCTTTAATATTTCTAGGTTTTATACTGGCAGAAACAGTTACTATCTTAGATAGATCAATTTCCTTTGTCAGTTGATCTATCATACTTGGCATATTATTTATATGCTGAAAAATAGCTTCCTGTTGCCTTAAGCCCCTTTTTCCTTTTTTTACTTCTAAAACTTTTCTTATATCAGACAATATACTTCCATTATCATCAACTACAGCCATTGAAGTTGTGTATGCACTTGTATCAATGCCTAGAAAGTATTTACTCATTTGAATCAATAGTTCTGACTAAACTTCCTAAAATCCCATTAATAAATTTGCCAGCTTCATCGGTACTATATTTTTTCCCAATTTCTAAGGCTTCATTAATTGAAACTTTAAAAGGTATATCGTCCTTATATAGGATTTCATAAACTGCTATTCTAATTATTGCCAAATCTACTTTAGCTATTCTATTAATTTTCCATTTTTTAGAATGTTTTTGAATTTTCTCGTCTATATTGGCTAAATTTTCTATAATAGCCCTTGCTGTACTCCTTATATATCCCAATTCTTCATCTCTAAAATTATTATTCTTTATAAAAGTTTCAATTTCTTCTTCAGAATAGTTCTCGTTAACTCCCATCTGAAATAATAATTTCATTGTAGATTCCCTTGCATGTCTTCTTCCCATATTTATCCTCCTTGTATTTCATGTACTTATTTTTATCTATTTTGTATTATTATATGTATTATTTAAATTTGCTAGGAGGAAGTATTTTGTCTAATAATTCCACTAGGCTTTCCCTACTATCAATCTTACTACCAAAATAGCCACCTAGGATTATACAGATACAGATAAACAAAACCTTAAAAAAGCCTATTATAAGGACTGATATTCCAATGATAAATCCAACTAATCCTCCTATAAATTTCCCATAATTATTACCAAATATCTCCATAATTTTTTCTCTAAACATAGTTAACACCTCTTAAATATTATTTCATAACTCTCATTGGTGTTGTAATATTATCTATATTTATCATAACATCGGTCACATTTATCCCAGTGGATTCTTCTATATATCCTTTTATTTCCCCTTGTAATCCTTCTGTTATTTCTGGAATGTTAACATCTGGAGTAACCGCTCCTTTTATTTTTATGGAAACCCCATCATCCATCAGATCTATCATAGTTTTTATATTACTTATTCCATTTGATTTGTCGGCAACTGAATTAACTAAGCCCTTAATAGTCTCTGTAGATATTTTCAAATCTCCATGCTTAGTATGTTTAACTATATATCCCATTTGTGGCTTCTTTTTAGCTCCAGATATTAAAAATTTTATACTAACAAGAAAAAAGGCTAGTCCCACTAAAGTATACCAATAATTTCCCTTGATATTTTCTAAAAACTTTGTTACGTTGTCAATAGACGATATGCTTAAATTGAGTTTAAAGGGAAAAATCATAATTAAGATAGATACCAATGCAAGACAAAATGTATACAGTGATAATATTATCCTGTCAAATAATTTCATCTAAACACCTTCCTTTATTATACTAAATTTAACCCTCTGAAAAATCAGAGGGTTATTATTTAACTCTTTGAGACTGTTCTTCCTTAGGTTCCTTAGGTTCTTTCTCAATATTAACACCTTGAATATTTATATTTACTTCCACAACGTTTAAACCTGTCATAGTTTCAACAGCATTTTTAACACTCTCTTGAACTTCCCAGGCTACCTCTGGAATTTTCGCTCCATACTCTACTACTATGTACAAATCTATTGCTGATTCTGTTTCACCTACTTCAACCTTTACACCCTTAGATAAATTCTTCTTACCTAGCATCTCGGCTATACCGCCGGCTATACCACCACTCATTCCAGCAACACCCTTTACATCTGTTGCCGCTAGACCTGCTATAATACCTACAACTTCATCTGCAATTTTAATTTGTCCATGTTCTATCATTTCATCTCTGTTTATATCATTTTCCATATGTTGCACCCCCTGCTTTTCTATAGTTTACATGAGTATTATATCAGATAGATTTTTTTTTTACAAACATTACTATAGCTTTTTCATTATTGTTATATTTGATGCTTCAATTGATGTTTCACCTTTTACTATTTCTAATATTTTCATTACATCTTGTTCTGTTAATTCATCTACCGATACTATTACCTTTCCACTATTCTCTTTTAAAAATACCAGTGCATCTTCAAAACCTTTAGCTTTTATCAGTCCCTCTATATAAAGTTCTGTTTCTGAAACATTCCCTATTCGGATTATTTCCTCTTGGGCTTTGGTTCTAATTTCTTTACTGGTTTTATCATTTTCTATGATACTGGTTAATTTTTCAGATAATTCTGCCCTTAATTTATCCCTTGATAATCTATATTCTATAAAATAATTATTCTTTTCAATATTTTCTTGTTTAGTTATACTTGTTTCAATACTATCGTTTACCTTAGTTGAAAGATCATCTATATCTTTATCCTTCTCAATATTAACATCTATATTTAACTCTTCTCCCTCTTCTAGCTCCTTTAATGTAGTTTCTGAATTTATATCATTTTCCCCATCATTCATCTCAGCCAGTAAACCCTCTTCATGTTTTTCATAATCATTAGATGTATCTAGTAAAGATTGTTTAGTTAATTGATGATGTATATATCCAACCATAACCAACACCAATACCAATGAAGTTATAAGTAAAGCTTTTTTCTTTATAATCATATATAAATCCCCCTTATTTTTAATTACTAGAAAATACTTCTACCCTGTTCCCAGAAATACTAAGAACAGTTTTTACTGCCCTATATATTTTTTCTTTTATTTTTATATCCTCTGCTCCTTCAGCTACAACTATTACCCCCTTCACCTGTGGTTTAACTTCCTTTATAACTATTAGTCCTTCTCCATTACTGGAATTTGTGGTTACTACATTTTTTGTTCTATCATTTCTTATCATCTCCCTTGTTCCTCCCTGGGAATCCTTTTCATTTGTTTTTTCATTTGATTCTGTAACATCAACTGCAGGTATTCTTTCAGCTGTATCTTCTAATGTTACCATAACACTGATTTCTCCAACTCCTTGTATTTTACTTACTATATTCTGAAGTTTTTTCTCTATATTACTTGCATAGTCATCTATTAATAACTCACTTTTTACTTTTTTATTGTTAGTTTTAATAGTATTATCTTTAGACTTATTATCCTTATTACCTAAAATACTAGCCATAAGTAATAATATTATGCCTATAATTAATAATACAGTTAAATTAGTTAAAAGCTTTTTTGAGTTATTTTTTTGAAAAAATTTTCTTATTTCTTCTAAGTTCATTTTATCCCCTCCACTATCACCCTTCTTTGTTTATAGAGACATTTATATTTTCCTTAGGTATCCTATAGGCTTCAGATAAAATTTTCCTTACATTATCATATTGTTTTAAATTAGTCTCTTTATTCTCTTTTACATTTGTATCTAAAGTAACAGACACCCTCTTTATTTCTTTAATATTTACTCCTTTCTCTTTACCCTTTTCTTTTTTATCCCCTTTATCTATTAAAAGCTCCACTCCTTGTAGATTTCCAAACTCTTCACTTCCTTGATCCTCATTTATTTTCACCGATATAGCTTTAACACTATGTTCTGTTTTACTTTTAATTAAACTAAGTATTTCTTTTTTTAAAGATAATTTATATATGTCTATCACCTGTTTTTGTCTTATTTCCTTTAGTTCTTCATCATTTGAATACTCAATATTTTGTCCATCAACTATATTTTTAAAAACCTCCCCTTCTATATCTATATCTTTAGATAACAAATTTATGAATGGATTTATTAAAACAATTATTATTAATAACCCTATTACCATATTTATATATCGCTTCATGTTTCCCTTAGGTAATATTATCTCTAAAAATGAAATAAGAATAACCACAACGACTATGTCACTTACCCAAGCCCTTAAAAAGTCTATCATTTTATCACCTACCTAAGCATCATAGTTATATTTCCGGCTCCAACAATAATAGTAATCGTTATAAAAAACATCATACCGACGGAAATTACTATACCTAATATAACTATAAGGGACTTAATAATTTCGTTTAAGCAATTAATTATTCTAAAGTCCGATATAGGTTCTATAACAACTGTAACTACTTTATAAGTAAATACCAGAGCAATAATTTTTATAATTGGCATTATACATATTATAAATAAAACAATTAATCCTATAACCCCTATTGCGTTCTTTAAAAGCATGGAACATCCTATAACCGTGTCCATTGCATCGGATAAAAACTTACCAACAATTGGTATAAACTTATCAACTGCAAATTTAGCAGTTTTAATTGTTATTCCATCCACTTGAGCTGAAGTTATACCCTGTATAGAGATTACACCTATAAAAACTGTAAGGGTTATGCCTATGATAGCAACTGATATCTGCCTTAACAATCCCGACAGCTTTGAAAATTGTATCCTATCAGAAATATTACTTACAATTCCTATAATGGCTGAGAAAAATACAATTGGTAACAATACATCCTTCATTATAGTACTGGTTATTGTTATAGCACCTAATAAAAGGGGTTGGAATAATGCCGATGACGTAAGTCCTCCCATTGCTAATAAAAGGGTTATAAGGGTGGGAAGTAAAGCTTGTATAAATACCACCATGTCATCTATGGCATCCCTTGCTATTCCTATACCAATACTAAAGCCCTTTATACATAGGGAGATAAGTATTATATAACATACATAAAAAGCCAAATTCCCTATCGTATCACTTTCAAAGGCACTTTGTAAGTTTACTAATATGGCACATATTATAGCTAGTACAAGTAATTTCAATAGTAATTTAAAGTTAACTATTACCTCCTTAAATACTATATTTAAAATTCCTTTTAATACCTCTTGACTATTTACTATCTGTTCACCCTTAACTAAAGATATTAATAAACCTTTAAAATTCACCTCCGGAAAATATTCATCCGATGATTTATTTATGTCTTTGATAATGTCACTTAACTCTTCTAGTTTTAAATTTTTTAATTGTTCTTCAACTATCTTGTCTTTATCAATCACTTCATCATCACAATATCCTATACTGGGAACCAGTATAAATATTAATATAAAAATAATAACTGTTCTTTTATTCATAGTTTGTCACACCTTAAGGCATTATTTTCATTATTAGGTCTAATAATGCAGTTACTATTGGAATAGAAACCACCATTATTAAAACCTTTCCACCCAACTCTATCTTGGAAGCTATTGCCTCCTCTCCAGCATCTCTGGATATTTGGGCACCAAATTCTGCTATATAGGCTATACCTATTACTTTTAATATTGTTGAAAAGTAAATAAACTCCATGTCCACTTTTCCCGCTAGGTTTGTTAATAAATCTATAACATAGGATAATTTGGTTACTACAAATAAAAAAATAATAAGCCCAGCTACTATACTAATTTGTAGAGCTATCTCTGGTTTCTGTTGCCTTACTACAACAGCCAAAATCGTTGCTATTATTCCTACCCCTACTATTTGCAGTACTTCCATATCTATCACCCTATCTAATATAATTTAAATATAGTTTTAACACTATCAAAGAGATCTCCTATTATTCCCATTATCATCGTAAAAGCAATTATGACACCAGCTATGGTAGCTATATGAGCATATTCTTCCTTTCCTTGCTTGGATAAGATTGTATGTAATATCCCCAATAGTATCCCTATACCTGATATTTTTAATATCAGACTTATATTCATATTATCAATCCTTTCATTTTTCTTTATAGTAATATAATTATGATAGCTAGTCCCGATAATATGCCTAAACTTTTATACATCTTTTCATTTTTTTTTCTATTTTCTTGTGCTTCCCTTTGCTGAATAATAATCTGTTCCATTATAACCTTTAAATGTTTTTGCTGATCTAACCTGTCAGAGGTTCCTATAACTCTCCCCAAATACCTTAATATCTCTATATCATCCTCTTGAAATTTTAATCTATCTTTAGAACTTTCTAATACATGATTAAAACTACTTGATATATCCATATTTTTGTTTTTAAGTAAGGTCTCCCTTATATCTTTAAATATAAATGATACATTTTTATTTCCCTTTTCATAAACTTGTCCCAAAGCATCGGGTAAGGGAGTAGCCCTATATATAATTTCTGTTTCCACAAGCTGTAGACAATTTTGTATATGATTTAAATTTTTAACCCTAGTTGAATACCTGTTGCCATATAAAAAACCTATTAGGCTAGATGAAATTATTATTATTATACTTCCTATTATTTTTAATAGAAACATAATTTTTCCTCTCTTCTTTTAATATTGACTTAAAGTTGTGTCCTTCCACTATATCTCTAATAGTTCCAACACCATTAGAATTGTCCATAATTATAA
This sequence comes from Dethiothermospora halolimnae, assembly GCF_037577855.1. Taxonomy (NCBI): domain Bacteria; kingdom Bacillati; phylum Bacillota; class Tissierellia; order Tissierellales; family Thermohalobacteraceae; genus Dethiothermospora; species Dethiothermospora halolimnae. Next base: position 21,574 of record NZ_JBAKFX010000038.1, read on the forward strand.
TTCTCTCAAAAATTTTCTCAGAAATTATTTTTCTCAAATTAGGCTTAGTTCTAATATCATCTATGTTTTTTCCATGCACCGTTGATATTATTTTTACACCTGCCTTTAAGGCTTCATGTATAGCATCTATATCCTTTTTATCACCTAATTCATCTGTGGCTATTACATTAGGTGACATGGCCCTTATTAACATAATTATGCCATCATATTTCTTACATCCATCTAATACATCGGTTCTAATCCCCACATCATTTTGGGTTTCTCCTCCATATACCGATGCTATTTCCGATCTCTCATCTACTAATCCCACCTTTAATCCTTTAAAATCATATACTGTTAATCCATTACTTATATTTCTTACTAAATCCCTTAACAACGTAGTTTTACCACATTGGGGAGGAGATACAATTAATGTATGATATATTGAGTTTGGTTTTTTTATTAAATATTTAAAAATTTCATCAGAGACTCCCTTAACTTCTTTAGCTATCCTAATATTTAATGATGATATATTTTTTATAGTTTCTATTCTATTATTTATATAGTTTACTTTCCCAGTGATACCTATCCTGTGTCCCCCTTTTATAGTTATAAAACCATTTCTTATCTCATCTTCCAGTGCATATACTGAATAATTACTTAAAATCTGAAAAGATTTATCTATGTCGCCCTTGGTTACTATATAACCTTCATCTATATTATGTGTGATATCACCATTGGTACTTAATATATAATCTTTACCTGCTATGGATATCATTAGAGGCATATTATTTCTAAGTCTTATTTCTTCAATTTTCTTTTTTATTTCAGTGGGTATATTGTATAACTTCTCTGTAATACTAGGCTCAAGATATCTTATTATATAATCAAATGTTAATGATTCATTTTTAGAATTCTTTTTTTTAAAGTTTATATTCTTTTGTACATCCATAACTTGTCCCTCCTCTTTATATATACTATTAAAGAATATACAAAAATATTCTTATATATATAAAATTAGTTGGGGGATTACGAATCCCCCAACAACTAATGAGTTAAGATATTATTAATACTCTAATAACTAATCAGTTAAGATATTATCAATTCTATAATAACTTAACTGAACTAAATATATTTAACAAATATATATACATAAAAAAACCGATGTCTAAGACATCGGTTTTTTTATTCCTCTACACAGTCACATACTATAGTTTCTAAACAGTTGGGACAAACAGCATCCTCATCAAGTAAGTTTTTATCAAGATAAACAGTTTCCTTACAATGTGGACACTCCATTTCGATATAATCAATATCATCTTCATATTCATAATCAAGATTTTCATAAACTTCATCTTCAACATCTGCTAAGTCTTCATCTATATAATCTATATAGTCACTTAGCTCCTCTTGCTCTCCTGAAAGTTCAGAGATTGTATCAGCAAAATCTTCAAGGGTATCAATGATATGTAGTAATAGCTTTCCTTCCTTACTTTTATTATCAATACCTAACCCTTCAGCTAGCCCCGTTAAATATGATATTTTTTCATATAAATGTTCCATATTATCCCTCCATTTTTTTAATTTGAAACTCTTTTATATTATTGACTAAACTCTTGATAAATACTCACCAGTTCTAGTATCTATTTTAATTTTATCATCTATATTTACAAACAACGGTACTTGAACTGTGGCTCCTGTTTCAACTGTAGCTGGTTTTGTAGCTCCAGTTGCAGTATCTCCTTTAACCCCTGGTTCTGTTTGAGTAACTACTAGTTCTACAAAGTTAGGTGCCTGAACCTCAAAGGGCTTTCCTTTATAAAATCTTATAGTAGCAGTTTCATTTTCCTTTATATACTTAATAGCTTCTTCCACTTGCTCATAGTTAAGAGGTAGTTGTTCAAATGTCTCATTATCCATGAAGTAGTATAACTGACCATCATTATATAAATATTGCATTTCCTTAGTTTCTATAAAAGCCTTAGGGAATTTATCATTAGGATTAAAAGCTGACTCCTTAATAGCTCCTGTCATAACATTTTTTACCTTAGTTCTAACAAAGGCTGCCCCTTTTCCCGGTTTAACATGTTGAAAATCAAGTACTTGGTAAAGTTCTCCATCCATTTCAAAAGTTAGTCCTTTTCTAAAATCTCCTGCTGTAATCATAATCTTAACCTCCTAATATTATTATTTCTCTTATTAATTATAAAAAGAGAATAAATTTTATAAGTTTAAAATATCAGTTTCCCCATTAATAAATCAAGTTATGCTTTAAAGCCTCTAATGCTAATAAATAGCTTAAATATCCAAATCCAGTAATTTGTCCAGTACATACTTGAGATAACATAGAATTTTTCCTAAATTCTTCTCTATTATATATATTAGACATATGAACCTCTATTACTGGTACATCTATTAACTCTATGGCATCCCTTATGGCAACACTATAATGGGTATATCCACCGGCATTTATTACTAGTCCATGATAGTTACCAATTGATTGTTGTATCTTTGTAACTATGTCTCCTTCAGTATTTGACTGAAATATCTCAGTCTCTAAGCCGATTTCCTTTGACTTTTTCATAATTAAATCGTTAACTTGGTTATAATTTTTAGATCCATATTTAGATTTATCCCTTATACCAAGCATATTTAAATTAGGTCCATGTATGACTAAAATTTTTGGCATCGGTACTAAACCCTTCCTCTATATGTATTCTATAATATAATAACATATTTTTTAACCTTTGAATAGCACAATTAACTGTTTTATATATTATTTTACAAACTAATATTATTTATTTCTAAAATTTCATTGCATATTTCATTTATTGACTTACCATCTACTGAAATAACATAGTCACAACTTTTCTTATAGAGATTTTTTCTATTATTCATTAAGTCATAAACCCTACCTTCCCAGTTCCGTGTAGATAGTAATGGTCTCTTTCTTCGGGAATTTTTAAGGTTTTTAATAACGGTTTTCGGAGAAGCATCTAATAAAAATATTTTTCCCCTTTTCTTTAATGATTTAATATTTTTATTATTTAAAATAACTCCGCCTCCTGTGGATATTATAACATTTCTTTGCTTTGATATTTTATTTACTGCCTTTGATTCCAATTCTCTAAAATGCTTCTCTCCAAATTTATTAAAAATAGTCTTTATAGACATATTTTCCTTTCTTTCTATATATCTATCTATATCAATGTATCTAATCTTAAGCTTTTTTGATAACACCTTTGCAACAGTACTTTTCCCCGATGCCATAAATCCAGTTAAGACTATATTTTTTCTCATTAAAACACCACCATCGTTTTTATATTGTCTATTAATCTTATGTTCACTAATCTATACAGACTGAAGTTCTTGTTGTATAGTAATTACTATTGGCCTCTCGGCGAGACTTAAAGTTTCTAAATCTTTAGTCTTAATGGAATCACTCGCAATATTAAAGGGGTTAAAAATAGCTTTAACTATTCTTCTACAATTTTTATATGTATTGGTAACTTTGATAGATACCAGTCCCTCATCTATTTTATTAAAGTTTATCTTAACAAAGAAATCTTCAATCCTAATTTTATCATTTAAAAGAACTCCGTTATCTATATGTTCCTTAATCTTTTCTTTGATAATATTATAATATTCATTATCATATAATGCCAACTTTATTTTTGATTCTGCCATATAATATGATTCTGTGCTTTTCATGTTATTATCACTTATTATTAGGTTTTCAAAAGCCATTGATAATATAAAAATACCTATTATAGAAAATATAAACATAATCAATAATGTAAATATTAACATATATCCTTTATTATTTAAATATTTTTTATTCATAATACCTCCATTATTTGATGGAACACTGTACACTTATATCCTTATTAAAGTTAATTATACTTCTTTTATTCTTTATGGAAATCCTTAAATTGATTATTTTATTTTCTTTATTAAGTCCATTGTTGTTTATTTTTTTCACATAGTTTCCAATTATATTATGTCCTAAAAAATTAGAAGCTTTTATAGACTTTCCTTTTATATTTTCTGCTGTAGCTCTTTTTATTCTATTGTACCTATTCTCTCTATAATATAATATAAATTTTTCTTTTTCTTGATTTAGTATAACAAATCCAAAATTGTCCCTATATTTACTTTTATTTATATCTTTAATTTTATTAATATCTAATATGCCACTTCCTTCCCTTACCTCTGAAGTAATCTTATTTATTAAATATTGTCCCCTTTGAAGGGTATTTAGTGTTTGTTCACCATTTTCCGTAGCCTCAAAACCTAAATCTAATACTGTACCTATTAAAACAAATATTATTGACAATATAGCAATAGAAATTATCAACTCAATAAAAGTAAATCCATAATTATTCATAATTACTATCCCCTACATTTTATTTATAATCTGATTTTTTATATTAATAGTTTATTTACAATATCCTTTGTTATATAGGTTTGTAGGTTTATTTCTTTTGCCCTTTTAGAATCTTTTATTTTTAAGGTTACTAAAAATAATTCTTCATTTTTCTTTGTAATTTTTATACTTCCAGTATAGTTCTTAATTTCAAAGCTAGTTTCTAGCCTAGTTTTCAGTTCTATTTTTTCTTCCTCTTTAAACCCATTATAGATGTTACCAGACTTAATATTTTCCATTATACTCTCTGCTCTATTATTTATATCTATGGAATCTTTAGAGCTATTTATAATTTTATATGCTGTACCTATAAGTAATGTAAAACTAACTATAATTATAGAAATTATACAGAAACTAACTACCATCTCCACCAATGTAAATCCATTAGTATCCTTTAAATATGTTTTATTCATATACATCACCTTTTTTTCCTGTTACCTTGGTTAACATTACTCTACCTGTAGCAACCTGTATAGTCATATCATATGTATCATTTTGACTTACTAATTTAATTCTTCCTCCTTTACTTGGAGCTCCAGAGGCCCTATAGTAAAATTCGTCTTTTAAAAAATTAGTTCCATCTATTCTTATATGCTTCATTTTCACATTTTTAATACATTTAATTTTTTCATCTACCATATATATCTTATAAGTACTCCCTTTAGTTTTAAATACTACCCTGTAACTTATTCCTTCTATAATAGCCGAGTTTCTTGCTTTAAGAATATCATTTTTCATTTTCTTGATTTCATTTTTCATCTCTATTTCATTTATTATATTATTAAATCTAGGATATGATATGGATGCCAGTATTGATAATATACTAATTACTAAAATAACCTCTATTAATGTAAACCCTTTATCAGTGTGACTTCATAATCTATCTCCACCCTTAAATAAAAATAAATGGACAAACTCTATTTTAGAGTTTGTCCATTTATTTTTATTCTATACTATTTATTGTTATTTTTCTTTCAGAAACATTATTAGCTCCATCCTTTACTATCACCTTAGCTATAAAGTTTCCACTGGGTAGTCCTTCTACTGACATTGGTACAGTTGTGGGTTTATTATTTACATACATTTGTATTCTTCCCTTTTTAGTAACTATTTGATCATATATATATATTTCCAATGTAAAATCCACAGTATCAGATAAATTGTCATATATCTCTAAATCAAAGTCTATATTTCCCTCAACGGCAACAAAAGAGTGATATTTAGTTGAAAAATCTATATTTGCCGGTGTACTGTCTATTAAGTAGTAAATAGTTTTTGTTCTACTTTCAACACCATATCTATTTTTAGTTTTTACTAAAACCCTCTTTAATCCTTCAGTCTGAGTAAGCTTTATAGGAACATCTATGGTTTCATCTTTTATTTCTTTCCAGTCACTCCAACTGCCGGTATTAACCGAATACTTTACATGGGAAGAGTTTAGAGCTTTAAGTAATATACTTGTATTATTACTTCTTATAACGTAGGGGTCCTTTTTACTACCATTTCCCCTAGTTATCCCCCCTTTATTCGATACCGACTCCCCAGTAGTAGGGTCTATTGATATAGAAGGCTCTATAGTAGGATTAATTGCTTCTGGGCTATAGTTTATTGTATCGGAAGCAATAGTCTCATCATTTCCATTGAATATCTTTACATAGACTATTTTTATACCTTGTCCCTTTCCTATATTAAAGTTGGGATAATAGGGTTGATAATTACTCTGATATCCCTCTTCCCAAGATTGGGTTGTACTATTGTAGCCCATCCAAGTTTTTTTGTCTAAAGAGAACTGAATTTTATAATTTAATACATTAATTTTTTTATTCAAATTTTCCAAACATAATGTTACCTGGGGATACTGACTGTATTCCCCTCCATAATTAATTTCAAAGCCAACATTAGTCTTATTATCATCGGCATACACCGTGGTAAATAGTATAGTAGATAATAATATTATGGCTAAAAATAAACTACTATATTTTTTTAAATTCATCCATTATCCCTCCTTTATATAGCACCCTGCTGTTGTAGTGTATATAACAAATAGACAACCTCTGCCCTTGTTATATATTTATCTTTATCATCAAAACTTTTAGAGCGATAATCCTTTTCATACATCATCTTATCCCTTATGTCTTTCCAATCAAATCCACTATTTCCCGGTAGCCTTTCAACTAGCCATTCTATTTCACTATATGAAATTGGTATATTGGGTCTAAATGTATTGTCGGGGTATCCCTTAATGTATCCCCTAGCTATAGCCTTAGCTATGGAACTTTTATAACCTCCAAAGACCATATAGTCTTTAAATTTAGTCACACTATTATAATACTGGGAGTTATCCCAATTTGAAACCCTATCTAATATAGTTACAAACTCCGCCCTCGTTACATTGGTTTCTGGTCTAAATGTACCATCATAGTATCCCGACAAGTAGTATCTCCTTGTAAATGTATACATTTCTTTTTCTCCCCAATGTCCCCTTATATCTGATAACTTGGTGTAATTATCATCAACAAAGACAGCATATGTACCCTCTGTAAATAGAACATCTTCTATTTCCGTTGAAATTTTTCCATCTTCAACTTCACTATATAGATAAAGCCACTTTCCATCTACAAGTTTATATATGCCTCCAGTGTCTGGACCATGATATTTAAAGGTTAATTTTATAGGCTGTCTTATTTTTATAAAATTATATTGATTTTTCACAGATAAATTATATACTTGGGACGCGGGGGCATACTTGCCATTAAAGTATAATGATGGACCTTTACTCTTTTCTATCCCTATATAGGTTTTAGTATAGAATGTCCCCGGTTTTATATCTATATTTACCATCTCATCGGAACTTTTTATATTCTTTCCTTCCATTGAAACTTCGCTATACTCTATAATTCCTTTAGAAATATTAATATTAGTATCTTGAAATGTTTTTATATAACTTTCCTTAAAACCATCTTTAAATCCAACTATAAACCCTTTTTTATAGTCTTCAGTCTCCCTATTTAATTGATATTTTTCTATTATTTCCTCATCGGTAAAAATTGAATTTCTCCAATCATTTGTATCCCCTTTGGTGTAATCTATCTTTGCCATAGATTCCCCCATTTTAGTACCTATTTCTTTACCATGTTTAATGCCGTTTTCTTTGGTTAATTTATTGGTGTCAACATTTGTATTTCTAAATACCTCTGTATAACTTTCTTGAAACTGCTTTTTAAATCCAACTAAAAAGCCCTTCTCATATTCTTTATTTTCATTATCTAAAGAATATTCATCTATTATATCATCATCATCTAAAATAGCATCTTCCCAAGAATTTTCATCTCCACTATAATAATCCCGTCTTCCATAGTTTTCACCTGTTAACTTTCCAAAGTACTCCCCATGTTCCCTACCATCATCAAAGGAGGTCTTTTGTCTACCTATATTTTTTTCCCTGTATGCCTTTTGATAACTATCTTTAAATCCTTCTTCAAATCCTTCTATAAATTTATCTTCATATATACTAGTTTCATCATCAAGATTATATTCGTCCCTTATATCTCTATTTGATGGTATGGCATCTTCCCAGTCATTATCCCTATCATCTAAATAATCTTCATATCCATATATTTCACCAACAAGTCTTCCTATTTCTTTACCATCATTATAACCCTGTTCATCCTCTGGTAAAATCTCTTCTTCGTCTTCATCATCTTCTTTTTTAGACTCTATAACTTCACTATAGCTTTTCTCAAGGGCATCAATAAAGGCTTCATAAAAGGCATCTTGATAATCCTCCCCCTTTTGAGCGATATCATATTTCTCATTTATTTCATCATGTTTTATCACTTCATCAGGTGTCATTTTATGCTTTTCCCATCCGGTAACCGGTACATCAAATATATCACCCTTTAGATCCTCATAGGCCTTTCTAATCCCATATACATCTCCAAACTCTGCACCATCTATTTCCCCCTGCTCTGCACCACCGTCCAATACATTGTTCATATTAGCCTTTCTATAGGCTTCTTTGTAACTCTCCCTAAAGGCTTCTTTATATCCTTCAATAAAACCGTTTCTATATCCATTAGTTTCATTTTCTAAGTTATATTCTTTTATTATTGGCTCGTCTTTAGGTAAAGCACTATACCAATCATTGGCATTCCCTTTACTATAATCTTCCTTCCCCTTTTCCGCTCCTATTTTACTTCCTATTTTTTTACCATCATTAAAACCTTTATCATGGGAGTTAGTAGCATCATCCATATTTATTTCATGATATGTAGTTTCAAACTCTTTTTTAAATGTTGCTCTAAAACCAGCTAAGAAACCATCCCTATAATCATCGGTTTCATTATTAAGATTATATTTACTTATTATCTGGGAATCTTCAAAGTTAGTACTTAGTGCATCTAACCAGTCATTTCCTAGACCATCATAAAAGTATTCCTTACCATATTTTTTACCCATCAATTCTCCAGCAGTTTGTCCATCTTCTAGACCGCTCTTAATATCTATGTCTACCTTTGTATCCATATTAGCTTCCTGATAAGCCTTAACATATTCTCCTCCAAAGGCCTTTCTAAAACCCTCTTTAAAACCGTTATTATAGTTTTGTTGATATTGTTCATTTACCATATATTGTTCAATAAAATCCTTTAATTCGGGAATTTTATCCCAAGGATTTTCTCCTTCTCTCCAGTCAAGTTTTTTCCCTTCTAAAAAATGCTTATGTCCATAATATCTACCTATCATAGCCCCTATTTCTTTACCATGGTCTTCTCCCATTTCATAATCAGTGGTTTCTTCCCACTGATTATCATCATCTGCAAATATAGGTGATGATATGCTAAATATTAATATAGTAACAAGTAACAACGATATTATTTGTTTTTTATTCATCTTATCACCTCTTTTTAGTTTAGTTTTTCTATAGTCCCTTCAAGTATGAACATAACTCCCCCATTTTATCACCTATTCTTCAATATTTCTTGGTAATATCAGTATCTTACCTGCCTGTATCTTGTTATTATATAGATTATTGTACCTCATAATAACTCCAACTTTAGTTGTGTCATTATAAAATTCCCTCGATATACTCTTTAGTGTATCTTCCGGTTGAACTTCATAGTGTATATAATTTCCACTATATTGATCTATCGGGTCTTTAAATATCTCTAAATCATAATATGCTTCCAAACTATCGATTAATATAGTTCCTTCTTCTTTTTCCTTTTCAAAGTCTATTGTTATCCTGTCTAACTGTAATGGATATAACTTTTTATCCTGGGGTGGTACAACCATAAGGTGTTTCCAGCCTGTCCAGTTTATACCCTTAGTTAAATAATATATTTTTTTGTCTCCGTTTAAGTCTTTAAGTCTTATTCCTAGATTATTATTTGATTCCTTATTTGCATAAACCCATAGACCTATAGCCTTAGGAGGTTTCTTTATATTTAGATTTTTATCATCTAATAAAACATAGCCTCTTCCTTCTTTCTCCATAATAGGGTGCTCATAATCCATACGATAAGAAAAATCATTTGATTTTGCATTTGTATCTAGATTAAAATCTCCTTTAAACTCCCTTGCTGTTGCCATATAGTTAATATTGGTATCTTCAAAATCTTCTAATAATACTTTACTCTGTCCCATAGTTATAGTTATACTATCTTTATCAAAGTCAAGGGGTCTGTTTAACATCTCTTTATATCCATCCACTGTTTCAAAGGGGTTTTCCTTTTGTTCTTCATCCTCTAAGTTCCAAGATACTATATCATCATTAGTTGAGATTACTTTTCCTAAACTATAAAAGTCTAGTCCTATATTCCCAGTTAATACATCATCCTCTCCATTTGTCATATCTACATCACTAATGATTATCTTTTTGGGGTATTTTCTTAACTTCTTTAGAAAAGCCATTAATGAAGAGTATTTTCCCTTATAGGGGAGTGTAACTGACATCTTATCTAAAGTTAATTCCCCCATTTTTTCTTCCGATGGTTGGGTAAATGATATGGAGTCCACTTCTAAATCATTACTCTTAAGAAATTCATTTACTATATATATTATTTCCTCTTGCTCTATATGGGGAAAATATTTTCTAGTAACTTTATCTACTCCGTTTGTTAGATCCAATAGTTTGTTATCTAGTTCTTCTCCTGAGCTGGCTATCTCTTTATAGCTTTCTAATCTACTACTAAATACCTGTTTATCCGACTTTAAAGAATCCATTTTTTCAAATTGAGGTGTTATTATAAACTTATAATAGCCCCATCCTATAACCACAATGTTAAGTAATAGTAATAGTATTTTCTCCCTTCTAGTTAGCTTCATCTATATTCACACCCTTAATATTCATTGTAAGAGAAAAATTATAAAATCCTCTATTTGAAGATATACTGGGGACATACATATTATCAAATAGTTCTATTTTTCTTAAGTTATTTTGTAGTATCGCTATGGAATCTTTATTCATCCCAACACCATCAACTTGGATCGATGATCTATTAATCTTTATAGAACTAAAGTGTATCCCCGAGGGCATAGATTTAGTTAATATATCTATCAAGTATTCATTTACAATATCTAAGGTTTTCATTCTATATTCGACCTTACTTAATACTCCGTACTTTAACTCTAACTCTTCTATGGTATTTTTTTTGCTTTCTATTTCATTAAGTCGTGATTTTATCTTAGGAGACTCAACCTGCTCCTTTATAGCCACTACTTCACCATCTAGATTTCTTATTTTTATAACATTTATGATGGGATATGTAACAATAGCAATAATTATTAAGATAGTAAGTCCATATATTAATATATTGTTATTATCGGTGGTATGCCTTTCTTCATATACTTGAAAAAAATTAAAATCATTCATCTTTATATCCCCCTACCTTCTTATCATAGCTCCTATTGCATTTATATAGGAGGTTAAGTTTTTATTATCTGTCTTAGATATATCTACATTATTTAACGATTTAATCTTTGAAACCGATATATCTAATAACTCCTCTAAATACTTATCCATCCCTTCAAATTTTGATGTTTGTCCATGTATGAAGATTTTATCTATTTTATTACCAACTTTTTTGCTGGTATAATACTTAAATAACCTTTCTATATCACCTATCCAACTATCTATTGTTGACTTTATAATATCATTCATCATTATATGGGAGGATATAGTCTCATTGCTTACTTCGTTTAAACTTTCAATCTCTTCTTTTTTCTTCATAGCTTCCTCTAAGGTAAGGTTAAAAGAGTTAGCAATATTACTATCTATATCCTTTGCCCCTAAATTTAACAATCTATTAAATTGGAATACTCCATTATGAAGTATAACTATATGTATATAACTATAACCTATATCCATTAAGGCCACAGTTTTGTTTTCAAAATTAAAACTTTCATTTATAATAGTTTTTTCATCAAACAGTTTATCAAGGGCATTTGAGTTTATATCAAGTGCCATTGGTTTTAATCTTAGCATTTTTAATAATTGATTATAGTTATTAACTATAATTTTAGGCATGGCAACTGTTAGTATCCTAGCCTTTTTATTTCCATTATCATCAAATTCCTTTATCTTTTTATATTGAATTATATATTCCTTTAAGTCAACAGGAAGATACTGTTGAACTTCTAGTTTTATCATTTCCATCATTTCTTTTTTCTTTATAACTGGAACTTCTAATTCCCTCATTATAACCGATGTACTTTCAAGGGTACATATAGCTGATTTTGCTTTTATTTTTTCTCTTTTTAAAACCTCTTCTATTGAATCCTTCATTTTATTTATATCTATAATCTGTCCGTCACTATATGAGCCAGGAGATGTCTCAACCATATTCATTGTATCTATTGATACACCATTTTTATTGCCTTTTCCAGATACTATCTTTATATAATAAGTTCCTATATCTATTGATACCACATTTTTACTTAGTAATTTGGGTTTTGTTATATTCAACCACTTAACCCCCTTTTATATGTTTTTATTACTTTTATAATATAAGAACAAAGTCACCTTTGGCGCTTCTTTGTTCTGTGCAGAGTGCAAGGTACAGAGAGCAGAGATTTGGTAATTCCGCAGTATATGGAAAAATCCCATATGTTATTAGGAGATTCATGACCCCCTATGTTGTTGGGGGATTCATGCCCCCTTATGTTGTTGGAGGATTCGTAATCCCACAACCAATTTACGCCCTTACCTATAAAAACATTGTATTAAAATACCAATCAAGAATTCCCTGTCCCCATACCATAGATATAAAAGATGCCAAAGCTATAAATGGTCCAAAGGGTATAGCTTGTCCTCTTTTTTTAATTTTACTAATTAATAAGATTACTGATATTATTCCACCAACTACAAAGGATAAAAACAAAGTCAACACTGTATATTTAATACCCAACAATAATCCCAATGCTCCCATAAGCTTTATATCTCCCCCACCCATGGCTCCCTTTGTTACTACAGCTATTAAAAGAAGTATTCCACCACCCAGGAACATAGATAACAGTGGAGAGAGGAGAAGGGAGAGAGATTGGTTATTAAAAGATTGATATGTTTGATAGGCTAGTGATATTGTTAGTATTAATAGGACTAGTCCATTTGGAATGGTTAGGGTTTTGTAGTCTATTATGGTTATTATTAGTAGGATACTGGTTATTATTGCGAAGGTTATAAACCTTACTGATAAGCCAAACTGTAGATATAATAATAAATATAAAAGTCCATTTAAAACCTCAATAATAGGATATTGTGGAGAGATCTTCTCTCCACAATATCTACACTTACCCCTATTAAACAAATAACTAAAAACCGGCACCAAATCCCAACTCTTAAGACCAGTACCACAGCTTGTACAATGAGAGGAGGGAAACACGATTGACTCTTCTCTAGGTATGCGGTATATGCATACATTTAGAAATGACCCTATTATTATTCCTGTGATTAGTATTATTGTTGGTATCATCTGTTTTTCCTCCCAAATCTAGTATAATATATTAATTTGATGGATAAAGTTGTGTACCATCAGCATTATCATAATAAACTTTAACACTTCCATCAGTACTTACTACAGCAAAGAAGTTACTAGCATCTTTATCTTGGGGTGTTGGTACAGCTCCATCACTATCTGTTATCATTTTTTTTATTTCAGTATCTAATTCACTATCTATAGCTACATCTACTTTTTTTGAAGGTGCTCCTATATTTGCATAATGTAAAGTTATAGCATTTGCAATAGTTGCAGCTGTGGCTTCATCTGCAGCACTACTCGCACTATCTCTAAATCCACCTAATCTAGGTATAGCTATAGCTGCCAAAATACCTAATATAGCAATAACAACGATTAATTCAATAAGTGTAAAACCTTTCTTATTATTGATCTTTTTACTTAACATCTTAAACATCTAAATTCCTCCTAAATATGTAATTTTTTAATTTTTCCTCGCCTCTTCACTTGGCCAGTGGACTGGACATATCCAGCCCCTACACAGGAAAGCGAAGCTTTCCCACGCTCTTAACTCTCAATTCTCCACTCTCAACTCTCCACTACTCCTCAAACCACCTCCCCATAATTAATATAATATATCAATTACCAATATTTCATGGTAACAATAAACTATCTCATAAAGTAACCTTCCAATGAATTCGAAGCTACTTCTAAATGCAGTACAGAATACAAGGTACAAAGTACAGGGTAAAACCAAAACCCTCTTTACCCCTACGACTATTAACTATCTTCATTAGCTCCGATTATTCCCAACAAACAAAAAAATTATACATACAAATATAAATTCCACAAAATATTTTCCCCACCACCATCTCTCCTCTCTCCCTTCTCAACTCTCCACTAAACAAAAATCCTCCAACGACTATTAACTCTTAACTTTTAACTATTAACTACATTTCAACCGTATTAACCATATCAAACATAGGCAATGCCATAGCTATTACGATAAATCCTATAATAACTGCCATAACAACTATCATAATAGGCTCTAACATGGTAGTCATCTTCTGTATTGCAGTTTCCACTTCTTCGTCGTAAAAATTTGCAGTCCTATCTAGGATATCATCTAGGGAGCCCGATTCTTCACCTATTTCTATCATGGAGTCCACCATAGGTGGGAATACTCCCGTATTCTTAACGGGCTTTGATAAGCTGGCTCCTTTCTGGACCTCTTCTTTTACACTATTCATTTTCTTTTCAACTACTTTATTATTAACCACCTTAGAAACTATCTCCAATGCATCTATTAGTGGCACTCCACTGACCAATAATGTAGATAGTGTCCTAGTAAATCTTGATGTTATTACCTTTTCAGACGTATTTTTTACAACTGGTATTTTTAACTTCATATTATCTATAATAAATCTACCATTATCGGTTTTGCCATAATAACCAAGTCCAACTATAAGAATTAATAAAGCTCCAATAAATATATACCAATAGCTCTGTAACCAGTCACTTATGGATAATAATATTTTTGTAGGCCACGGTAACTCTACACCACTACCAGTAAACATTCCCATAAAGGTTGGCATAACAAATGTCAAAAGAAATATAACAACACCTATAGCTACAATACTTAGTATTATAGGGTATACCATTGCTCCCTTTATTTTATTGTTTATCTTATACTCCTTTTCATAGTGGGTTGCCATTCTATTCATAACTGTATCTAAAGTTCCACTTAACTCCCCAGCCTCCACCATATTTATAAAAAGGCTTGGGAATGTTTTTTTATGTTTTTTAAGGGCCTCAGATAGTGTTAATCCTTTTTGTACATCTTCATATACATCTCCAATTACTTTTCTAAGTTTTTTATTTTCCGTTTGATGTCTTAATATATCTAAGCAATTGACTATGGTAACCCCTGCATTTAACATTGTATAAAACTGTCTACAAAATATTGCTATATCCTTTGTTTTTACTTTATTGAATATATCGCCTAAACTAATTTCCTTTTTTTCAACCATCTCCTGTACCTTAATGGGAAAGTGCCCACTATCCCTTAACATGGCTAAAACTTCCGTTTCAGAGTTTGCAGTATATGTACTCTCTGTTTTATCGCCACTTTTAGTCATAGCCGTATATTTATAAACAGGCAAAGATATCACCTCTTACCCTCTAAAGTTAATTTGTCGCTTTACATTATCACTATTTATAGCAAAATTCATAGTGTTTTCCATAGATATAATCCCATTTTTATAAAGTTCAACAAGGGACTTGTCCATAGTCTTCATTCCAAACTTTCCACCGGTCTGTATGGCTGTTTGTATTTGATGGGTTTTCCCCTCTCTAATCAAGTTCTTTATGGCAGGTGTAGTAACCATCATCTCCAAAGCTGCCACTCTGCCACTACCATCTAACCGAGGCAATAATTGTTGAGATACTACTCCCTGTAATACACTTGATAATTGCATAACTATTTGCTGACGCTGATTAGCTGGAAACACGTCTATTATCCTATCTATAGTTTTTGCTGCCCCTATTGTATGCAACGTAGATAGGACTAAATGTCCCGTTTCAGCCGCTGTAATAGCTATCTGCATAGTTTCTAGGTCCCTCATCTCACCAACCAATATTACATCTGGGTCCTGTCTTAAGGATGATCTTAAGGCATCTGCAAAGGAACTGCTATCATGACCTATTTCCCGTTGATTTACTATACTTTTATTATGTTTGTGTAAATACTCAATGGGGTCTTCCAAGGTTAATATGTGACAAGCCCTTTCATTATTAATTTTATTAATCATTGCTGCCAATGTAGTGGACTTACCACTTCCTGTTGGTCCTGTTATAAGTATAAGTCCCCTTTTTTTCCTAGCTAAATCCTTTATGGTATTAGGAAGTCCCAATTCTTCTACAGTTGGTATCTTTAAAGCTACACTTCTTATTGCAATACCATATGTTCCCCTTTGTTTATATACATTTACCCTAAATCTACCCACTCCAGGATAGGAATAAGAAGCATCCACCTCCCCTTTGCTTTCCAACTTATTAAAGTTTTTTTCTTCTAAAAGCTGTTGAACCAATTGCTGACTATCTTTAGGTGTTACAACTGTATCCCCTAGGCTTACCAGCTCTCCATCAATTCTTATAATAGGGGGAACTCCCACTGTTATATGTAAATCGGAAGCCTTTTTTTCAATTGTTTTTTCCAATAATTTAAGTACGTCCATAATTCACCGCCTATTCCATTGTATAAGCCACTTTAAGTAGTTCTTCAACGGTTGTAGTTCCCTGTAAAACAAGCTCTTTACAATTTTCCTTAAGGGTAATCATTCCCTCTAATAATACCTTATTCTTTAATTGGTCTATACTAGAATTAGCATCTATAACTTCCCTTATCCCCGATGTCAATGGCATAATTTCATGGATAGCAATTCTTCCCTTATAACCGGTATTATAGCACTTATTACATCCCTGCCCCTTATATAATGTAACATCTTCTTCTATGCCTAATATCCTCTTTTCATTAACATCAGGAGTATAACTCACCTTACACTCTTCACATATCTTTCTAACCAGTCTTTGGGCAACCACCCCAACTACCGATGATGTTATAAGATATGAATCTATCCCCATATCCATAAGTCTCGATATGGTAGCGGGAGCACTATTGGTATGCATAGTACTTATAACAAGGTGTCCTGTGATAGAGGCTCTAACAGCTATTTGGGCAGTTTCCACATCCCTAATCTCACCTATCATTACTATATCCGGGTCCTGTCTCAATATGGACCTTAATCCATTGGCAAAGGTTAATCCAGCTTTATTATTTACTTGAACTTGATTAATACCATCTAGTCTATATTCAACAGGGTCCTCCACAGTAATTATATTTTTATTTATTTCATTTAGTTCCCTAAGGACTGTATATAACGTGGTGGTTTTACCACTACCGGTGGGACCGGTAACTAATATTATTCCATTTGGATTTTTTACTATTTTATCGAATCTATCTAGATTCCCCTTTGTAAAGCCCAGCTGATCCTTTGATAATAAAAAATTACCCCTATCTAATAGTCTAATAACTATTTTTTCACCATATACTGTGGGCAATATAGAAATACGTAAATCCACGTCACGACCATCTATACTTGTTTCTACCCTTCCATCTTGAGGTATTCTTTTCTCAGCTATATCCATTTTCCCCATTATTTTAATTCTTGTAACTATGGCAGAATGGGTTGATTTTGATGGTGTCATAATCTCCTGTAGATCCCCGTCTATTCTTATCCTAACCCTAAGTTTCTCTTCAAAGGGTTCTATATGTATGTCACTGGCATTAGATTTAACAGCTTGTCTTATTATGGAATTTATTAATTTGACCACTGGTGCATTGTTGATTTCGTTTAAAACTTCTTCATCTAACTCATTTATGCTATCCACATCATATTGGCTTCTAAACTCTTCTAATGCCTTTTCAGCATTTTGTCTATTGTAAAATTGTTCTATGGCACTTAATATGTTTTCCCTTGTTGAAATAACCGGCTCTACTTCCATCCCCGTGGCAATCTTTATATCATCTATTGCAAATATATTAAGGGGGTCTGCCATTGCTACCACTAATTTACCCCTATCTGTTTTTATTGGTATTAAAGTATTCCTTCTTGCTATTTTTTCCTGTATTAACTGGGGTGCCTCAGGATCAACAAAGTATTTGTTCAAATCAACATGGGGTATCCCCAGTTGAAACTCTAGTACCTGTATAATATCCCTTTCGGTTACATATTGCTTTTCTACTAAAATCTCACCTAATTTTTTCCCCGATTTTTGTTGTTCCTTTAAAGCCTGTTGCAACTGTTCCTCCGAAAGTTTACCTACATTAACTAATAAATCTCCCAACCTCATTTTATTTTTATCAACCATTTTTTCACCTACAATCTATAGTACTATATTACCACTTTGTATAGTAAAAGACTACTATTTTATTAATAATTCAACTTATTTATGTAAATTCCTCCCTAATTACTGAAAAAACTTTAGGAAATATATGCCTTTTAACCATAGTCCTTATCCATTGTTTTCCATTTATCTCACAGTTATTTATATTACCATGATTAACCATGTTTGTCAATTTATATTTTTAGGTTGTGAGTAAAACTTTTATAACTATTTATTCTTTTTATTTTCCCCTTTATTTATTTTCTTTAAAACTAATCTTTCTATATTTCTAATAAATTTAGTCCATATAAACTCCTTTCCCGCTATTGGAACTACCAATATTGTATATAATCCAACCCTATTTCCCCCTAAAACATCGGTAAATATTTGATCTCCTATCATTGCCGTTTCCTTAACTGTAGTTTTAAGGTAACTTAATGCATCTAAAAAGGGTTTTTTTCTAGGTTTAGTAGCTCTATGAACAGCATATAATGATAAGTTTTCATTAAATTTTACAACTCTGTCCTCTGTATTATTAGATACCAAACAAATATTAAAACCCATTTTTTTTATCTTATCAAACCACTTAATAACACTGTCAGGCGCAGATTCCTTATCCCATGCAACCAAAGTGTTATCTATATCTATTATAAGGGACTTTATACCTTTTTCCTTTAAATTATCAAAATCAATTTGAAAAATAGAGTCTACGTATAAATCTGGTATTAACATTTTTTTCACTTTATCACCTCAAATTATATTTTTCCATATTAACAATATATAAAATTATAACATAATATTATTTTTACCCTTTTCACAACTTTAAATTACATTTATCTTACTTTATTCATAATATATAATGTATAGACTGGTAATGTAAAAAGTTCTATGAAAAACTAATGTTATGGATAATACTGGGATAAACCAGTGGAATTATACTAAGTCCACCGTAGCCGCCCTTGAC
This sequence comes from Dethiothermospora halolimnae, assembly GCF_037577855.1. Classification (NCBI taxonomy): domain Bacteria; kingdom Bacillati; phylum Bacillota; class Tissierellia; order Tissierellales; family Thermohalobacteraceae; genus Dethiothermospora; species Dethiothermospora halolimnae. The sequence continues at coordinate 40,838 of NZ_JBAKFX010000038.1, forward strand.
AAACAGTAATCAAATGATATTTAAAATATA
>NZ_JBAKFX010000039.1:0-38717 GCF_037577855.1 Dethiothermospora halolimnae
AGGTTAGACATTATACTTCTTTTCAAAATTAGTTAACATCTTATCTCATATTTATACGACGCTAGTCGCTTTTAAAAATTTTCGGATGAAAGTTTTGGTTTGAATAAATCTTCATGCGATTCCCGTGCCCATCTTCCCTGTCATATTTCCATCCTTTTTTATATAGTTTCGCTAATATTTTAGCCGAATGTATATCCTTTGGATCTTCCTTTAAACTTTTATCATATAACTCTATTGCCTTTTCATAATCCCTTTCTACTAAATATTTGTCTGCCTTTGTAAGTTCCTTCCCCTCTATGTTAATGTAGACTTCTTCATTATTAAATGTTCCCCTGGAGTCTGTTATTATATCTCCTTCCCTGTTATATCCATTTACCTGTACTTTATAATCTCCACTGAAGTATAATGGTGGCAATATAAAATATGGGTTTACACCTAAACTATTTGAAGTCATACCACTTATTAATATGTCTCCGTCCTTTAGCTGTTTATTTAAGTCTATTATGGTTGATTTAGTTTTTATATTATCAGCTACATAATAATTAACCCCTTCTTTTTCTAAATTTAATGAATAATAAGAAATATCACCTCTATCATCTTTCCAATTTATTTCAAATTTATTTTTATCTAATTTTTCTACATTTGCTATTTTAATTCCATCTATCATTTCTATATCACATTTTAATTTTTTATTATTATTAATAATCATAATAGGCTCACCTTTAAATTCAATCTTTTTGTCCTTTACCTTATGCCAATCTAATAAAACACCTATTATATAATTACCGTCAGGAATATTTTTTATGGTATAGTTCCCATCACTATCTGTAACTGCTAAAGCTTTTATATAATCATTAACAAGATTATATTCTCCAAAAGAACAGCTTGATTTATATTCTTCTTCTTTTAGATATACTATTATATTAGACATTCCTTTTCCCTTATAACTTATGTTTCCAGTAACTTCATTTTTATAGTTTTCATGCTTATCCCTCATATCTAAAAAATTTTTTATATTTCTTAACACTGAATCCATATTATCTAAATGTACCACATAGGGATCTTCTATTTTAGGTTTATAATTATAGTTATATTCTTTGCTATAACTGAAATCATCAAAGTTACCTTCTATAAACTTCACATATTGGATAATACCTTCTCTAATATATTTATATTTATCATTTTTATTTATATCCTTTTTTATAATCTGTTGCCCCTCTTTTATCCTATTAGAATTTATATACATAATAGCTAAGTTAAGCTTTCTTATATCATTCAGTTCTTCCTCTATATAGTCTATATTCTCTAGTATATAAATAGCTTTATCACTTTTTCCTCCTAGCCAATTCATTAAGGATACTCCTATTTCATATCTAGCTAATAAATCGTCTTTTTTATAAACATTTTTAATTTTATTATATTCTTCATTTATCCCTTTAAGTTTTTCTATATCTAGTTTAAAGTTACATGTAGTTAATCCCATATATGATATATTAACTTTATCAATTAAAAGATTTGTGGATGTATCCTTTTTTAGTATATTTTCTATCCTTCTATTGGCAGCCCTTAAGCCCCCATCCCTATCTGAAAGTTCATTGGCTATTTTATTATAATAGTCATCTGCCTTATCAGTCCCCTTAACTTTTTCATAAACTATACCTACTGCATACACTATATTGTCATATAGCATATATGCTGTACCTAGTAATATGGTGATAATTATTAATAATATCATCATTTTTTTTGTTCTTATTTTTTTCATGATACACCTCCCACTTATTATATATTGTACTATATATATTGTTTTATTTCTACATTTATCCATTTTGTTGTAGTTTATTATTATTGTAAATTTAGGAATTGATAAGCCTATAATATATGTAACAGTCAATATATTTGTAGGGCTTCAATATATTGAAGCCCTTAGGTCTTCTTCCAGAAGATCTATAATACCAAAGACTGTATTTCTTAATAAACTGTGAGACTACAAATCCACCAGCAACTAAATTTTACTATTATCCTATATTATATGGCTCTAAAAAGGGTCCGAATATATTCAGACCCTATATATAAACTACACATAACCTATATTATCTATTGATATCATTTTGTTATAATCATTTAGTTTTTTATAAAAAATCAACTTTTCCAAACAATAATTAATCATCTCCAAAATTACTACTTATTCTGTACTTACCTAACCGTATCATTATATTCCTTATAGTTTTATTATCTATGCCTTCATAGATCTTTTTATACTCTTTTTCTCTGTCAACTCCATCATTATTACTATTTAGTATAAATATTCCTTTATATAGTTTAGCCAAGCTATCATTATTATTTTCTATATATTCTTTAGCTTCTTTTGGGTAATTATGATTTATTAAATTAAAGAAGTTTTTATATTTGCTCTTATCCATTTTAATATATTCATCTATGGTGTTTCCATACCCTACATCATATATTCTACTATTTTTTTCTTTTGATATTTTTTTCAAGTTCTCTGTATCATTTTTTAAAATATAAAGCATAGCTAAACGTTCTATTGCCCCTTTAGACTCGTTATAATATTTCTTATAGTATTTAAGCGCTGCATTATAATCATATTTATATGCATATGTATCTCCTATATATAAATAATAGTAAGACCTATAATCCTCTAATTTTTTGTACAATGTTATAGCTTCATCATAGTTTCCAAAGCTTAACTCTATATCTGCCAACTTATCTGTTAAGTGTTTAGTTAGCTTATCATTATCCCTTAATATTCTTAAATATTTTCTGGCTTTTTTATAATCCCTTCCTCCTCCTAAATAATAACCACTAGACCTTCTGATACGTTTCCATCCCTCTGTATACAGTGTTGCTAACATTGTAGCAGCATGCATATCCTTTGGATTTTCTTTTAAACTTGCCTTATATAGTTCTATTCCCTTTTCATAGTCCCTATTCATCACACTCTTATCTGCCTCTGTAAGTTCATTGCCTTCTATATAAACAGTAGGGGAATTTTCTTTATTTAGTGTTCCAAAAGAATCTGTCATTCTAGCTTTTTCTTTGGTATATCCCATAATCTCTATCTTATATTCCCCACTACAGTACAGAGGTGGCAACACATAATAAGGATTTAAATCTAGATGACTTGTATATGACCCAAACTTAGATACCTTATCCTCTTTTAGTAACTTATCTAAGTCTACTGTAACAGATTTAAGTTTTGTATGGGTCTCTACATAGTTATGAACTCCCTCTTTACCTAAGCTTACAGAGTAATAAACTATATCATCTCTATTATCTTCCCAACTTACTTTAAACTTATTATTTCCTAAATTCTTCACATCAGTTATCTTAATAATATCTGTAATCTCTATATCATACTTTACCTCTTTATTATTAACCCTTATAACAGGATTTCCATTAAATTTAAATTTTCTGTTCTTTACCCTATTCCAATTTATAATAATTCCCAATATATAGTCACCATCGGGTATATTATTTACAATAAAATTACCATTACTATCTGACACTCCTATAGCTTTTATATGTTCATATGAAAAGGCCTTAGATTTATCTTTGTTATTTAATGCATATATCATTACATTAGATACTGGTTTCCCTTTATATGTTATATTGCCTGTCACTTTATTTTTATAACCTTTATATTCTTCACTTCTATCAATAAAATCACTTACATTTTTTAATACCTCGCTGGCATCTTTTATAGGTGTCATATAAGGGTCTTCTATTTTTAATCTATACATGTGATTATCTTTTTTATTATAGCCAAAATTATCAAAATTCCCCTCCATAAAATTTCCATACTGGATTATATCTTCTCTAACATATTTATATTTATCATTCTTTTTTAAATCCTTTTTAATAAATTCTTTACCTTTTTTAACCTCTCCGGAGTTTATATACATAACAGCTAAATGTAATCTTCTTATCTCTTCTAAATTTCCCCCTGTATAATCCAAATTTTCAAGTATCTCGATAGCTTTATCACTTTCTCCCCCCAGCCAATTCATTAAAGCAACCCCTACCTCATACCTAGCTAACAAACTATCTTTTTTATAAGAGCTTTTAATATTTTCATGCTCTTCATTTATTTTATTAAGGTTTTTGTCACCTAAGATTAAACCCTTTTTAGTTGAGCCTATTTTTGATACTCCCCTTGGTTCTATAATTACTTTATCATTAAAAAAATTTATATCATTATATTTTAATAAACTTTCAACCCTTCTATTGGCAGCCTTGACTCCTCCATCTCTATGGGGAAATTTATCGACTGTTTTTTTATAATATCCATTTGCCCTATCAACATTTCCTAACTTTTCATTTATAACACCTATCCCATACAATCCATCATCCCTTAATGAATATGCAAGGCTCCCTAACATTATTATAGCTATTGATAATATTAATATGGTTTTTACTTTTATTTTTATATATTTCATTCCTTAACCTTCACCCCTAACTTTATAAGTTCCATCTTCCCTCTAGATATATCTTTACTATCTATACTAAAAGTAGGGTATACTGTATATGCTGTAACGATAAAAAATACTAGTATTGTTGCTACTGCAGCTTTTACGGGGATCTTTACCTCATAATCTAAAAGCTTTTTAATAAAATTCTCTTTTTCCTTTAATTTTTTAATAACTTCATCTTCTTTACTGAAAGTTATATGATTTAATTCATTATCTATTTTTTTCTTTATAATTTTTTTCATTTTATTCTCATTCATTAAACCCCTCCTTAGATAATATATCCTTTAACATACTTCTAGCTCTACTTAATTTACTTTTTATAGTTCCTTTTTTATCACCAGTAACTTCAGCTATCTTCTCTATAGACATATCTTCATAATAATATAGTAATAACACTTCCCTATATTTAAACTTTAATTTCCCTATACTCTTATCTATGGTTAGTTTATCTATACTCTTTTCAGTCCAATCTCTATAATCCCCTCCCTCAAACCATTTATCAACTAAGGTGATTCGTTTAAACCAATTCTTCCTTAATTTCTGTCTACATTGGTTTATAGCTATCTTATAAACATATGTATATAATGAAGATTTTCCCTCAAATTTGTCTATATCTTTTATTATCTTTATAAATGTCTCTTGAACTATTTCCTCTGCAATATTTATATCTTTCATAACCATATATGCAACCTTCATTAATCGGTCCTTATAGATATTCATAAACTCTTTTATCATGTGTTCATCCTTTAACTTAAGCCCCTTAATTATCTCCATTTCATTTATGTCAATCACCCCTTTTGAATCTCAAGTATAGCTATACTTTATTCCTTATCTACTAATATAGATGCAATAAATCCCTATTAGGTTGCAAAAAATAGAAAATAGCTGGAATTTTATCCAGCTAAATCTCATCTTAAAGTACATTTAAATAAAGTAATCACAAATGGTAGCCATCCCGCAGGATTTGTGAAAATATAGAATAAGGGAGAAAATCGTTTAGAATTCCACTGTCTGAGCATAGCGAGTTTGGAATTCTGTTTTCGACCGTTTCTCTATATTTTCCAAATCCGAGGACTGGCGGACATTTGTGATTACTTTATCGATACTCCATGCTAAAATTTTATCCAGCTACTCCTTAACTTCTATTGTAAATATGGCTAAATCATCATCATGTTCTCCATATATAAACTCATCAACATAGCTTTTTATGTTGTCTATTATATCCCCATCATCTTTCTTAACTATATCTAATAATCTCTCTATGCCAAACTGTTCATTATCTCTATTTCTACATTCTATTATTCCATCTGTATAAAATAGAAGTTTATCATTTTTATTTAACTTTGCTATCTTTTCATCATAACTAACACTATCAAATAAGTATGATATGGGATATCCCCTTGTTTCTAGTAGCTCTACTTTATTTTTATTAAATAAAATAGGTATACTATTATGTCCTCCATTAACGTATTTAAGTGTATTATCCCTTTTATCTAGAACTCCATAAAATATAGTAAAATACTTATCATATTCTAATTTTAAGTCTAGGAATTCTTTATGAAGTTTTTCAAGGGTTTCACTTGGAGATAAGGTATCCTTTTTAATTACCTTCATAGTTTGTTTAACAAACATTGTCATCATTGATGCAGTAACCCCATGGCCAACAACATCAGCTATATAAAATCCTATATGATTATCATCTATATGGAATATATCAAATATGTCTCCACTTAACATTTCACATGGCTTGTACATATAATCTACTTCAATATTGTCATAGACACCCTTTTTAGGCAGTACCCTTTTCTGTAACGTTCTAGCAAAGGATAAATCCTTATTCATTTTTTTATTTTTCTTTTTAAGTTCCTTCTCCAATTTTCTTTCCTTAGTAACATCTCTAAAAACCTCAACTGCTGCATAGTTATTCCCTTCTAAGTCTTTAACTGGAGAACTTTTAACTGCAAAGATTCTATCCCCTATATGTTCTTCTTTTTCAGATATTATACCAGTAGATATAGTAGTTTGGGTTATACATCTGTCACAGGCTTTACATTTACCTAAAACCCTATAACATCTTCGCCCTATAATATCATTTCCTAATGCCTCTTTCATAGGCTGATTTGCATATATGACCACTCCAGAGTTATCAATAACCCTAACCCAGTCTACCATGCCATCTAATATATCAAAATTAAGTCTTGCGTGATTCTTTATCTTTCCTTCTAATATTGCTTTTTCATTTAACATAATTGCCCCCTTTTAGAGCCCTCTAAAAGTTAACTATATACAAATAACTGTTCTCTTTACCCAATTATATCATATATAATTACTATCTTATGTTAATTTTTTGTGATTGTTCCCTTTATTTTTTCATACTTCTCTGTCTTTTAAGAATATTATGTACTTTATTATCCTTTAAAATATTCTCTATATGGTTAAGTCCCAATTGCTTTAGTATTTTTATTGCGTTCATATTATCAAAGGGAGTCATAATAAGGGAGTCTTCCCCAAATTCATTTACTAATTTAGTTGCCTTTTCCACTTCTATATTTGTTCTTGGCCCCCCTACACAACCACCTTTACATCCCATTCCTTCTATAAAATTAGCATCTATTTTTCCGTCAATCAAATCATCTAATAAGTTTTTACAATCAACAACACCATCAACTTTCTTTGATTTGAATTTGATAAGTCTTCTTGGTGCTATCCTATTTACAACAGTCTTTACTGAAAAGCTAACACCACCTGTCCTTGCATATACTCTACCCCCGAAGGATGCTTGATCCTTTTCATCTTTTGGGAGATCTTTTAAGTCTATATCAATAGCTTTAAATATTTCATCAAGTTCCCTATATGTTAGTACAAAATCTATATCTCCATTTAGTTCTTCATCCTTGGCTTCTGCCTTCTTTGCTATGCAAGGAGATATAAAGACTACTTTTATCTCTCTATCATATAATTCCTTCATTACCCTTCCTGAAGCTATCATTGGGGATACTGATGGTGACATATGTTCAAAAAGATCAGGATAATGCTTTTTAACTAAGTTAATCCAGACAGGACAACAGCAACTGGTTAAAAAGAAATCATCTTTATCCTTAACCAGATTATCAAATTCAAAGGCTTCCTTCATGGTTAATATATCTGCAAATAATGCCACCTCTATCATGTCCTTAAATCCCATAAGTTTAAGGGCCGACCTTATTTGCCCCATGGATATATCATCTCCAAATTGACCAACTATAGATGGTGCAACAGCGGCATAAACATCGGTATCTTTATCCTTTAACATCTCTATAACAGGTATGAATTCTATTTTATCCGCTATGGCTCCAAAGGAACAGCTTGATACACATTTCCCACAGCTTAGACACTTATTATTTTCTATTATAGGTCCCTTATTTCTTTTATATACATGGGCTTCATATTTGCAGGAGTTATAGCAGTCATTATCTTCTATATTTTCTCCACAGTATTCACAAACCCCTTCTACTTTAGTAACAATAGGCTCTTTCACTCGATTTAGTTTAGTGGCTATATTATATTCATTAAAAAATTCTTCTTCTCCGTTTGGATCAAGTCCTAAAGCTACCCTTATATGATCAGCTATAAACTGTTTATCCTCATCTTTAAATCCATACTTAAATTTTATATCATTAACTAGCTCATTTAAGTCTCCATTAAAATCATTATTCCATGCCCGCTTTACAAGTTCCCTAAAGATTAACATTCTCTTATCTTGAAAGTTATCAAATCTATTATCCACACTATCACCTCTTTTTTGTATTTTTCCCTAATATATTTTATAGAATACATAGGATTTACTCTAGTTAATACATTATATAATTTATACCATTCTTTGATAAATTTTAATCATAGTATCATTAATGATTTCTATAATATTATGTATTTTAAGTGCATGTATTCCTAATAATAACAAAGAGAGTATTTTTTCTAAATAACATTTTGGAGGTGTACACACATGATTAAAATTGGTGAACCGGCACCGGAGTTTACATTGCCTAGTACAGATGATAAAGATATTTCATTAAGTGAATTGCGGGGTAAATGGGTAGTTCTTTTCTTTTATCCTTTAGACTTTACCCCTGTCTGAAGCACCGAGGTTCCTGAATTTAACCGTAGGTTAAAAGAGTTTGAAAAGTTAAATGCTGTAGTCTTAGGAGTTAATACCGATAGCATCCCTACCCATAAAGCATGGATAGAAAGTTTAGGGGGCATAGACTATCCTCTACTTGCTGACTATGATAAAAGGGTAACTAAAGACTATGGTGTTTTTTATGATCAGGGGGGAGGAATAGCCCTAAGGGGAACTTTCTTAATCGACCCCGATGGTAATCTGCAACAATACTCTATTAATAATACCGATGTGGGTAGAAGTATAGATGAAGTAGTAAGATTGGTTAAAGCATTACAAATGGGTGGAGCTTGTCCTGTTAATTGGGAAGAGGGGCAGGATACTCTATAGACTTGATTTTAGTTGGGGGATTACGAATCCCCCAACAACAAAACATATGAACTCCCAACAACAAAATATATAAATCTCTCAACAACAAAATATATAAATCTCTCAACCTCAAAATATATAAATCTCTCAACCTCAAAATATATAATTCTCTCAACCTCAAAATATATAAATCTTTCAACCTCAAAATATGTAATTCTTTCAACCTCAAAATATATAATTCTTTTAACCTCAAAATATATAATTCTTTTAACAGCCCTTTATTATGAACCTAACACCAGTATACTTCCATTTATATTTTACTAATTTTATTTCACAATATGTTCTGTTCTTTGTTTAAATATTTCCCAAGCTTCTAATTGTTTTTTTAATTTTTCTTTTCCCAGTTTAGTTATTTTATAATATTTTTTTGGCATATTCCCTTCTTCATTCGTACTCCAATAATTCTCTATTAATTTATCCTCTTCAAGTTTATATAATAAAGGATATAATGAACCTTCACTTAACTTATAATACCCTTTACTTATATTATCCAATGTATTTAAAAGTTTAGAACCATAGGTTTCTTTGTCATTAAGTAGTTTCAATATAATGGTTTTTAATATTACATCTTTTAACTTCACATCTATTTCCCCCAAATAACCCCTCCCATTTATTATTATTAAATAGATATTCCATTAAGATTATTTTTATACGTCATATCTGAAAACAAAGGACTTGCTTTATTATGTAGAAGTTCCAAATTCAAAGTTAAGGGTTTTATATGGAGTTAAAACCCCACTTTATTAATATTGAGTGTTTTATGGTTTAAAAATAGGGTCTAGGCATGCCTAGACCCTACATACATATTATAACCCTACTTATTTTTAAGATATCATATCTTTTAAATCTTTATTTAATTTTTCAAGGGTCTTGAAGCTATCCACAATATCTGAAATCCTTTCATCTTGATCTGTTATACTGGCTAATACCTCTTCAACGGAGGCAGCATGCTCCTCTGTTAAACTTGATATAGACGATATTTCATCTGTTATAAATTTAGATGTCTTACTTATATCTTTAGCTATATTTTCTACTTTATTTGCCTTGGTAAGTACATTGTTTGCATTATTCATAACTTTATCAAATACTTCTTCCACTTTGTTTGACGCATTTTTACTAACTGCTATTTCATCCTGTACATTTGCAACTTGTCCTGTTACCTCCTGAGTTTTATCTTGAATTTGTACTAATATTTCTGATATTTTTTCAGTAGATTTATGGGAGTCATCGGCCAATTTCCTAATCTCTTCTGCAACAACCGCAAATCCTTTTCCTTCTTCCCCAGCTCTAGCTGCTTCAATGGCAGCATTAAGGGCAAGTAGTCCAGTTTGCTCCGATATACTATTTATTGTTTGTAGTATACTCCCTATTTGATTTGATCTGTCATTTAGTTCGTTTATTAAGATAACAGTATTGTTTATATCATCCCTTGCCCTTTCCATCTTAGTAGATAGGTCTACAATCTTGCTATTACCTTCCTTTGTTATTATAGATGTATCATCGGAAATTTCCTTCATATCAATAGATGCTTTTCTAAGAAATTCTATGGCCTCATTACTATTATTCATAGAATAGCTTATGTCATTTATACTTTTAGTTTCTGATTCTATCCCAGAAGCAATTTGTGAAAATGAATTAGTAACTTCTCTAGAAATATCTCCAGTTATATCTATATTCTCCTTTAATTCATCTCCAAATTCATTTAAAGTCTTTATACTATTTTTCAACTGTGACAATACATTATCAACCTTTTCCTTTGATTCTTTCATTCTATTATGTCCCTCTTGTTCCTTTTTCATAATTCTATGACTAAATCTACTTTGGAATGTTAATAACCCACTAACTAAAATTATATACATGATAAGGGTTATTAAACCACCGGTATTACTATAGTTAAAAAACATCTCCTGTCCATATTGTAAATACCAATATATGGTTAATCCTATAGATAGTATGCAAGATATGATATTTGAAATATGATCTTGATAAAGGGATATCATAACTAAATTGAAATAAAGCATAATATAATATCCAAATCTATGGGACTCAGAAGCCATAATAAAGGTTAATACAAATAAAATTATGATTACTAAATATTTGATATGTTTTATAAATGTATTTTTAATAACTAATACAGTTATTATAATAGCAGGTATAAGACTGGAACCTATTAATATAAGTAAAAATTTAGTGTTTGAATTAGAGTTAAATACATTGCTTAGAATCCCTAGAATTATTGAAACCCACATTAGTTTAACTAGTAACTTGTTTCTTTTCTGTATAAATTGATTATCTCCCATTTTAATCCCTCCATTTATAATATTCCCATACCAAACATATTTCTACATATTTTTTTATTTTCCTTTTTTTTTCTGAAAATTATAATAAAACAAGGAAGCCTTCGGCTTTTCCTTTGTTGGTGCAGAGTGCAAGGAGCAAGGTGAAGGGATAAAAAAATACGCCTACTTGTAGTAACAGTTTTATTATTTTAACTGTCTACTACAAGTAAGCATATTTCAATACTAATTACTTAAATTCTACTTCCTCAAGACTAGTTTCTGAATATCTAGCTAATGTATACAAAAGGTCTGATAGTCTATTTACATATTTAATTAAAAACTGATTTGTATCCTCTTCTCTTGCTAATGATATTATTCTTCTTTCTGCCCTTCTACAAATGGTTCTAGCCACATGTAAAAATCCTGCTGCTTTACTTGTACCTGGAATAATAAATCTATTTGGTTCAGTTACCTTATCCATATACTCATCTATCATATCTTCTAAGAACAGTATATCCTCATCATTTACATTTGTTGGCCTTTTTTCAGGATCTGATGTGGCAAGTTGGGCTCCAATATCAAATAATTTTCTTTGTATCTTATGAATCAACTCATATACTTTATCATCATCAACAAAATTTTTAGCTAATCCCATTTGGGAATTTAATTCATCTATGGTTCCATATGATTCTACCCTTAAATCATCTTTAAACACTCTTTTTCTATCAAAAAGACTTGTTTTACCCTTATCTCCTGTTTTAGTATAAATAGCCATTATAATCACCTCTATAATATATTGATATATATTTTATACCCAATTTATAAAACTATATACAATATTTCTTAATTTTCAGTTTATTTTTTGATAGAATATAAATAGTACATTTAATTGGAGGGGTAATATGAAAAAAAAGCTTATTATTATACCAAGTATATTTATTTTTATTCTAATTTTTTTCTTTTCACCATTATATCCAATGGTAAAGAGTTACGGGATAATGTATCCCTATAGTTTTAAACATAAAACCGACAGCATACTATATAAAAAAGATATAGACCTTAATATAAAAGGAGGATTATATACAGAAAAAAAGGATTGGTACCCATTTGTTATGACCTATACAGCCAGTGATGATTTTTCAAAATATACAGGAAGGGATTTTGATCTTACTGTTCTATACAATTTTGGTCATTTCAAATTGAAAGATGAAGCATCATCCTTCTATGACCCAACTTCTCCATATTTCAGTAGTTTCTATGGTGGATATGTTATACAAAATAAAAAGAACCCCAACGATAAATTTGGATTCTTAGAAAATGGAGACTTGGATATAAATGATATATCTAATCTAACAGAATTTGATCAAAACTATTTAGTATTATCTTCTATTGGATGTCCTAAAGAAGAAAGAATATTTGAAATAGATGCCGTTAACATAATAGAAGATGTAGATTATATGAAACTTAGTGGTTGGACTAAAGTTAATGCAAATATAAAAACAAACAGCCCCATGCATAAGTTTAGAGATGATCAAAGGGGTTATATTCAATATGGAAAGCCTATATCACGATTTTATGACGGAAAAGATTTTCCGGTTATAGACCTAAAGGGGAGAATATATGCAAAATATATTGATGAATATAAAATCACCGTTGTAATGTTTATAGTCTCTCCAAGTTTAGATACAATAAATGAATGTGATGATGAGATATTATCCCATTCTACCATTAATAATTGACAGTGGACAGTTGACAATTGACAATTTAAGGTGTAAATCGGCTGAAGCCGATTTGATATATAATATTTTATGACCAAAGGGAATAAAATCACCTTAAACTCTCCACTCTCCCCTCTCAATTCTCCTCTAAAACAAAGGTAGCTCCAAATAAATTGGGAGCTACCTTTGTTTTGACTATTAACTATTATCTATTAACTATTAACTACTCAAGCCACTTAGGTGGCTTCTTTATATAGGGCCTTATACCATGTTTTTTATCATGTTCTTTTAAAACTTGATCTATTTTTTCTTTATCATTCTTTATACTTTCTATAGTTTCAGCCTCTATTCCTTGACTAAAGGGGCAACTGCTTATACATATGCCACAGTCTGTGCCTAGACTCCGCCACATTTTATAACAATCTTCTTGTTTGATTTGCCATCTGTTTATGCCATCTATCTCTTCTTTGTCTCCACTGGGTATAGCCTTCCCTGGACATGTTCTAACACACCTTTTACAAATCCTACAAAACTCTTCTAGTCCAAAATCCTCTTTACTATCAGTAATAAGGGGAAGTTCTGTTGTAACTACTCCCAGTCTAACCCTAGATCCATAGTCTTTAGTTATTAGTATTCCATTTCTACCTATATCTCCTATACCAGCGTCTCTAGCCATAAGGGGAGCTACCACTAGATAATTGGCATCCATATGATTTCTTGCATCGTATCCAAGTTCTCTAATATAGTAAGAAATCTGCATTCCAATAATGGCAGCCTCCACATAGGCCCTTGATGTTTCTATAACCTCCGATACTTGGGGGGATCTATTTATCATTCCTTTATCCATCTCTACGGCAAAAACTATACCATATGGATGCTTAGGCTGCACTTCTTCCCCATATACATTTTCATGCCTTCCTCTATGACTATAGTAATGATAATCCTCCATTTTAGTTATTCCAACTTTTACTGCTCCATAGTGTTTAGTAAGTCCTTTTATTCTTTTAGACATAACTTCACTATCGATCTCTACCCTATTGGGATTTATATCACCTTCACTATATTTCATAATATCTGCTAGAAATTTAAAGTTAGATGAGGCTATAGGAGAGTTTATCTCATCATATGTTGCTGTGCCCTCGCCACATATTTCTGGTCTATTTCGTATGTCATCATCTATCTTCTCTTTATCTTTATTTCTACTATAATAATCATTATATTCTTTAGTACCTTTTTTATAATTCATCCTTGCAAACATAGTATCCCGTTCATCTATTCTTTTCACGTAATCACACCTTTTTAAACTCTAAAACTTTTATTAACAGAAAATTAATTCTCCTCCACCGTTAGCAGTTGACATTTATTAATTGTTAACTACATCTTACTAAAGCTATTAACAGATATATAGTATCACAGTTTATATTATATAACAATGGGATTGTAAATTTTTGGCTAATTTTGTCAAACTAATTGTTTCATATATATTTATAGGGGTATTGTATATAATATTCTGGGTAAAATTAGGCCTATTTTTCAGAATTGTTTGAACTACTTTAGTGATTATACCTATTATGTGATACATCTCACATATGGCTTTGATGCTAGTCACTGTTTTAGTTAAATTTATCCTATAGAATTGTAGATAGATGAGAAACACAGAAGTTGGGGGATTGCGAATCCCCCAACAACTAAATCAGGAATTGGGAATTACTCAGCCACTAAAGCAGGGATTACGAATCTCTTAGCAGCTAGATCAGAAATTGGGAATTACTCAGGGACTAAATGAGAGCTTATCAATACTCATCAATTAAATGCTAAAAATTAAACTTTAAATATATAAGATTTAAAAAGGGAGGAATTTAGTTATGTTTTGTTATCAATGTCAAGAGGCAGCAAAGGGAAAAGGATGTACAGTAAGGGGTGTATGTGGTAAAACTAATGATGTAGCAAATCTACAGGACTTACTTATATATACTCAAAAGGGGATTGCTTTTTATAACTTAAAGGCTAAAGAATTAGGTCTTAATACTAAAGAAGCAGATAAGTTTATTATAACTAGTTTATTTATGACTATAACAAATGCTAACTTTGATAAAGAGGCATTCGTAAAAAGAATCAAAGAGTCACTTTCATTAAGGGATAAAATAAAAGAAAACATAGTTAAAGCGGATGGCAATATAGATCATATAAAACATGATAGCGCATTATGGTTTGCAGATTCAGTTGAGGCATTTGAAGAAAAGGCTAAATTAGTTGGTGTTTTATCAACGGAAAATGAAGATGTGAGATCATTAAGGGAGTTAATAACTTATGGAATAAAAGGTTTAGCTGCCTATGCAGAACATGCTATTAACCTAGATCATGAAGATGAAGATATATATAACTTCATATCAGAAGCTTTAGTTCAAACCACAGACGATTCATTAAGTGCCGATGATTTAGTCGCCCTTACTTTAAAGACTGGAGAATATGGTGTTAAAACTATGGCACTTCTTGATAAGGCTAATACTTCAACATATGGTAACCCTGAAGTTACTAAGGTTAATATAGGGGTAAGAAATAATCCTGCTATATTAATAAGTGGTCACGACTTAAAGGATATGGAGCAATTATTAGAACAGACTGAAGGAACTGGGGTAGATGTTTATACCCACAGTGAAATGTTACCTGCAAACTACTACCCAGCATTTAAAAAATATGATCACTTCGTAGGTAACTATGGTAACTCATGGTGGAAACAAAATGAAGAGTTTGAGAAGTTTAACGGTCCTATATTAATGACTACAAACTGTTTAGTACCTCCAAAGGATGGATATAAAGATAGAGTTTATATGACAGGAGCAGTTGGATTTGAAGGACTTAAGCGTATAGAGGCCGATGAAAATGGAAAAAAAGATTTCTCAGAAATAATAGAACATGCCAAAAAATGTGAAGCACCTACAGAGATTGAGAAAGGTGAAATAGTTGGTGGATTTGCCCACAATACAGTTATAAGCCTTGCTGATAAAGTTGTAGATGCAGTAAAATCAGGAGCTATAAAGCAGTTCTTTGTAATGGCTGGATGTGACGGAAGAATGAAAGATAGAAACTATTACACAGAGTTTGCTAAGGAACTACCAAATGATACTGTTATCCTTACAGCAGGATGTGCTAAATATAGATATAATAAGTTAGATCTAGGAGATATCGGTGGTATTCCTAGAGTATTAGATGCAGGTCAATGTAATGACTCATACTCATTAGCTGTTATAGCCCTTAAATTAAAAGAAGTATTTGAACTAAATGATATAAACGAACTTCCTATATCATACAATATAGCTTGGTATGAGCAAAAAGCTGTAATAGTATTACTTGCTTTATTATCCCTTGGTGTTAAAAATATCCACCTTGGACCAACACTACCGGCATTCCTATCACCAAATGTGGCCAATGTATTAGTTGAAAACTTTGGTATAGGTGGAGTAACAAATGTTCAAGATGATATGAAAATGTTCTTAGGATAATAGCAAAGGGGGCCCTAGGGCCCCTTTCGAATTGTAAATTTTAAGTTTTAAATTGTAAATTAAAAGGAAAATCAAGGTCCAAGACTTTAAGGGATCACATGTGAAAAATTATCTTTATTGCATTTACATTTAGTTCATATTTTCATCACATTTGCATGCTATTATATTCATATAGAGAAACTTAAGTCCCCCATTTAAACCTCCATTTATATAAAAAGACTTTACAAATATCATATTTGTAAAGTCTTTCGTGCTTTATAACTAAAATATTAGGAATCCTGCCACTATTATAAGTCCACCTATCAATAAATCCATAACGCAAAATCCCATTATGTCCCTAGCATTTAATCCTGCTATGCCTAGGGCTGGTAGTGCCCAAAATGGTTGTATCATATTGGTCCATGCATCTCCCCATGATATAGCCATGGCTGTTTTAGCTGCTGAAACTTGTAAATCTAAACCAGCTGGCATCATAATAGGTGCTTGAACTGCCCATTGTCCTCCCCCTGAAGGAACAAAGAAATTTACTATCCCAGCACTTAAAAATGAAAATACAGGTAAAGTGGTTTGATTTGAAATACTTACAAAACCATTTGATATAACACCTGCTAGACATTTTCCTGTTTCTGGATTTATTCCCTTCATCATTCCCATAATACCTGCATAAAAGGGAAATTGAAGTACTATTCCAGATGTCCCCTTAACTGCATTAAAAACTGCCTCTATATATCTTTTCGGTGTTCCATGTAGTATTATCCCTACAAATAAAAATATAAAGTTAACAAAGTTTAAGGTTAGTTTGAAACCATTATCCTTAAAGTAAAGCACTATGGCCATTACACCCATTATAGATAATAGTATCGTGAATACTCTACTGTTTTCCATCTTTTCTGCTGGCGTCATAGCTTTAGTAGCCGTTAGCTCTTCCTTTGCCTCTTGCTCTAATAATTCTGGATCTATAGATATAGTATCCTCTTTTTTAGGATGCATTGCCCTATTTATAAGGGGGATAATTATAAGTATTGCCACCACTATAAAAATATTTAATGGTGAAAATATGGTTTCTGTTGTAGGAATGGCTTCTGTTACAGCATTCATTGTTTCATTGGCTAGTTTATCCCCACCTGATGCAAGTTTTAAAGGTATGGACCCTGAAAAACCTCCATGCCAAACTAAAAAACCAGAATAAGCAGAGGCTATAAGTAGTCTATAGTCAACCCCTTTTACCTTTTTAGCAATCTCTTTAGCAAATAATGCTCCAATAATTAATCCAAATCCCCAGTTAATCCAACATGCTATTATGCCAACCAATGTTACTAGATATATGGCTTGAGTAGGCTTTTTAGGTATACTTGCCAGTTTTCCTAAGCCTTTTTTAAATACTGGAGCTGTAGCCATGGCATTACCAGTTACAAGTACTAATACCATCTGCATGGAAAATCCCAACAACTCCCAAAACCCATTGTTCCAATGACCTATCATATCTGTTAATCCTTGTCCTGTTACAAATATCCCTAAAAGTAAAACAATAAAGGTTAAAATAACAGCAAATAAAAAGGCATCTGGCAGAAATCTCTGGACCACTGCCACACAACCATTGGTAATTTTTTTAAACATTCTTATTCCCCCTTATGTATTTTGTGATATACTTCAAAGATCTTTATAAAATAAAGATTCTTTGATGACATTATTTAGATTAAATCGTTATACATAACTATAGGTTTTAATATGTTTATTATAATTAAATAATATAAAAGTATCTAATTTAAAATATATTGTTTTACTTTTATAGATATGACTTTAAATATTTTCTCAATATTATATATTATTTCTATATTTTATTTTTAATCCCTTTATTTTCTTTTTGTTTTATAGATGTTATATAACAAAATATCATTGATATGTAATATATGGTATAATTATAACTGAAATATTTTTAAAGTAAAATTAATACTGAGGGAGGCTATATATATGAAATTAATATGGGGACTGGTATTAACACTCTTTATATCTTTTTATTTAGGAAGTATTGATTATAATATAGATAGTTTTTCAATAAATAAAAAGGAAATCCATGGTATAATACTGAAACCTGTTAATGAGAAAAAAGGTAGCTATTATATAACTAATCAAGAGTATAGAAAGAATAATATAAAAATAAACTACCCTAAAATTACTAACCTTAATGATGCTAAAAGACAAAACACAATTAACACTCTACTAAAAGATGAAGCCTTAAAAATAATTGATTATTATGATACTATAGAAAAAAAGTTAACTTTGGAAATAAACTATACTATTAAACTAAAAACAAATAATTTATTAAGTATTGCATACTCTGGTTTAGGATACGTTAAAGGGGCTGCATACCCTAACAATCATTTCTACACAACCAATATAGATATTAATAACGGGAATAGATTGAGATTAAAAGATATTATAGAAATAGATGATGAATTGATAAAGAAAATTCAGAAAGGGAATTTTAAAGCACCTAAAAATAGACGTACTATAATTTTAAATAAACTTGATTCTAAAAACACACTGAAAAATTTTTCGAAATCAGACTCACTAGCCAATATTACTGAAGGAAGGGATAATTATATCTTCACCTATCTAACACCTTCTTCTCTGGGTATAAGTATTAATGTTATCCATGCCCTTGGTGATCATATAGAGTTTGAAATAGACTATCAACATATATTAGAAAATATAAAGCTAAAATATCTTAAACCTTAAAAAGGTGATAGTGATAAAAACTTTTATCACTATCACCTTTCAATTATTTAAGTTCACTAAAATTCTCTTCTATCTCTTTTTATCTGATTTACTTCATCGATTTTTTCCTTTACTTCGTCTAGATCTTTAAACCTTCCTTTAGCCATTTCTTTCTCTAACTTTCTTTCATCCCATGTTATAAATATCTGGTCTAAATCATATCCTTCGGGATAAAGAACTTCTCTTTTTAGATGAAGCTTTAGTCTTTTTTCATTGACCTTTATAAACTTATTATCAACTAATACACTTAAGTTATTAAATTCATCTACTGCCTTATATACTACTCCCCTTTTATTATTATCCAATAATATAACTGAATCCCCTTTTCTAAACTTTTCTTTTTTAATATCCTTCTTCACCTTATTTTCTTTATTAATTCTTCTTTTAAAAACCACATCTTTTATGTCAAAATGGATATCATCCTCTTCTCTGCTATTTATATATTTTTCAGCTAAGCTTAACACACTGTCTTTCATTCCCATCTTTTTAGAAATCCATAGAGCATTTGATGTCCCAGCTTTTCCTATTATTAACCTATATAGGGGTGCCAATGTTTCAGGATCAAAGGCCATACACCCGTTTTCAAAGCCTTTATGTTTATTAGCAAAGTCTTTTATTTCTCCATAGTGGGTAGTTGCCACAGTGATGCTTCCCTGTTTATAAAGTTCATGTAAGATGGCAGCTGCTAAACCAGCCCCTTCTCTTGGGTCAGTTCCTGTTCCTATTTCATCAAATAATACTAAACTAGAGTACTTTGCCTTATTCATGATGTTAATGATATTCTCTATATGACCAGAAAAGGTACTTAATGATTGTTCTATACTTTGTTTATCTCCAATATCCACTAATATTCTATCAAATATACATATCTCTGTACCTTCTTTAGCAGGAACATGTATCCCTGACTGAGCCAATAGAGTTAAAAGTCCTATGGTTTTTAAAGCTATAGTTTTTCCTCCAGTATTTGGGCCAGTTATTATCAATGTTCTATATTCCTTTCCTATTTTGAAGTCAAGGGGTGTAACATCCCCTTCTAATAATGGGTGTCTTCCTTCAATTATATCAATGTAATCTTCTTCATTTAAAATAGGTTCTATGGCATCTATTTCTAGAGCATATTTTGCCTTTGCAAATATAAGATCATATTCAGCCATCAATTCTATATTTAATTTTATCTCCTTTATATACAGGTCTATATAGCCTGTTACCGTAGATAATATCTGATATTCTTCTATTTCTTCATCATTATCAAGGCTTAGCATTTCTTGGGATAATTTTCCCAAAGCCTTTGGTTCTATAAAAGCGGTGGAACCGGTGGCTGATATTTCAACTACATTTCCTTCAACTAAATTTTTATATGTTGCTTTTATTGGTAACACATACTTTCCCCTTCGCTTACTTACAAAGCTATCTTGTAGATACTTTTTATACTTTGGAGAATTTAACATTCCATTCACTTTTTTTTCTATCTTTTCTTCTAATATCATCTTCTTTCTTCTAATCTTTGATAAAGTATTACTTGCCTTGGAACTAACTCTACTCCCTTCAATAGAAGAATTAATTTCATCTTCTATATCCTTAAATTCAGACAAAACACTACTATAGCCACTTAATGTAGAAGCTATAAAATCCTGCTTCATCATAAAGCTCTTCATTTTTCTAGATGCCCTTAAAAAGTCTGATACTTTATTAAGCTCTGATGGTTTTAATATAATGCCCTTTTCTATTTTGCTTATTATATCCTCTATATCATGAAGCCCTTGAAGAGGTGGCAATCCAGAAGTATTTATAATCTTTTTAGCCTCTGTTGTATCATTTAATTTTTTCTTAATAACATCAATGTTTGTATTAGGTGTAATCTTATCTACTAATTTTTTCCCTAAATGACTTACTGTAAATTCTTTAATGTTTTCCTTTACCTTATGATATTCTAATGTTCTCATTGTTTCTAAATTCACTAATATACCTCCTATTTTAAAGTCAAAAGGAGATACTTTCCGTACTTAATTCCCTTTATATTACATTCTATCTGATTTATAAGAGTTTTTGGGTATAAAAAAACCGTAGATAAGCATCTACGGTAATATATACATCCCATCATTTTATAAAACGACATTAAGACATAGAGCCACCAATTGTGGACTTATGTGGGTATTTATATATGCTTATTCTTCTTTAAGGAAATTAGGTACAACAAAGATAAGGGTCTCCCCTCCTGACTTTGATACTTAATTTCTTATTAACTTTGATTAAAGAAGAATAACCTCACTCATAAAAATACCTCACTTTATTATCGTTATATATATTATATTGCTATTTTTTTACTTTGTCAACTGAAGAGACTTTTATTCCTTATAGGTAGTCTATAAACCTAATAAGTTCCGAAGGGGTACTATTAAATATGATGAAAGTTTCAATTCCTTATAGGTAGTCTATAAACTTGGAATACCTATAAAAGATGGTGATGACATAAAAATAAGTTTCAATTCCTCATAGGTAGTCTATAAACAGTAAAAAGGTTCAAAGTTATATAGAAGATATAACTGTGTTTCAATTCCTCATAGGTAGTCTATAAACGAATGAAACTTGGGAAGAAGGTTATAAAGCTTTAGAAAGTTTCAATTCCTCATAGGTAGTCTATAAACCAATAGCTATCCTTGAAGAAGACATAGTGATGGAAGAGTTTCAATTCCTCATAGGTAGTCTATAAACTTCTATGTTGTACTGTATCTACTTCCTTTAGTGCTTTGTTTCAATTCCTCATAGGTAGTCTATAAACGGTTAGAGATTATGACCTACTACTAGTAGTGTCAGAGAAGTTTCAATTCCTCATAGGTAGTCTATAAACTTCTCTACTACGTAAGTCAACCCGTTAGAATAACTATCGTTTCAATTCCTCATAGGTAGTCTATAAACTAATATTCTTGAACCTAAAGGAATATTTTCACCTTTGTTTCAATTCCTCATAGGTAGTCTATAAACAATTGCTTGAAATGAAAAAGAATGAAAGTTTGATAAAGTTTCAATTCCTCATAGGTAGTCTATAAACTAAATTAGAGATTATACCATCTTCAAAGATGGTGAAGTTTCAATTCCTCATAGGTAGTCTATAAACTCAACTTTAAGGCTCAATACATCATGGAAAAAAAGTTTCAATTCCTCATAGGTAGTCTATAAACAGCTATATGCACTAAGAGAGGAAATATTCAGCATTAAGTTTCAATTCCTCATAGGTAGTCTATAAACTATGAACCACGTTATTTCAAAGTAGGTGATCATCTGAGTTTCAATTCCTCATAGGTAGTCTATAAACGGTTTTAAAAATTGCACATTTGAGAATTTCAAGGTAGAGTTTCAATTCCTCATAGGTAGTCTATAAACGGATGATATGTCAGAACTATCTAAACCTTCTGTTATAGTTTCAATTCCTCATAGGTAGTCTATAAACTAACCCCCAAAGCTCAGACAGTACTGAGAATAACGATGTTTCAATTCCTCATAGGTAGTCTATAAACCCCTAGCCGCCACAACATCACTCGGAGTTCTATTATCGTTTCAATTCCTCATAGGTAGTCTATAAACACTCCTTTTAATTTTTTAACTTAAAACCCTAATTTTAGTTTCAATTCCTCATAGGTAGTCTATAAACTATTAAGTTTCTAGACAGGAAAGATGGACAAGCTGAGTTTCAATTCCTCATAGGTAGTCTATAAACGTTCCTATTGAATATCTAACACCGTTCTTATAACAAGGTTTCAATTCCTCATAGGTAGTCTATAAACGTAAATGCAAAATCAAACGATATTATATGGACTACATTGTTTCAATTCCTCATAGGTAGTCTATAAACACATACAAAAACAAGGTGGAGAGTGTCAGCTATTTTGGTTTCAATTCCTCATAGGTAGTCTATAAACGATAGTGCCATAGGTCACCAATCAACAGCTGATATAATGAGTTTCAATTCCTCATAGGTAGTCTATAAACAGATATACCAAAGGTTATGAGTTATGAGTATATTAGATGTTTCAATTCCTCATAGGTAGTCTATAAACATTGTACTTAATCCATTGTAATTACTATGTTAGAGTAGTTTCAATTCCTCATAGGTAGTCTATAAACGTTTTCATATGCAGTATTTTATTAAAGATAAAAAGTTTCAATTCCTCATAGGTAGTCTATAAACAGATTTTTTTCAGTTGCTATGCCTATTACATTCGTGTTTCAATTCCTCATAGGTAGTCTATAAACGCTACTAGATATGGAACAGAGAATGACCAAAAGAGTGCGTTTCAATTCCTCATAGGTAGTCTATAAACTTATGGTCGCTATACTAGAGCATACCCTCTTATAACGTTTCAATTCCTCATAGGTAGTCTATAAACTATTATCTAGTGCATGGAATACTAAGGGATATGATATGTTTCAATTCCTCATAGGTAGTCTATAAACGGTGCCAACTCTATAGCAATAAGCGACAAAGATACTAGTTTCAATTCCTCATAGGTAGTCTATAAACCCATTACACATATTGATATTACCACATCCATTCCTTATTGTCAATTTTTCCTAGAACCCTTTAATTCCTACTATATTACTATGGCTTTACCAATAGAAGCATTGATATTAAGCCATTTACACAAAAAAATAAAGTGTCGTCGACCTCCCGGGGTTTTTGCACTACCTAGGGTCGACGACACTTTGAAATTTGATTTTGAAACTATATATTATTATATAAATTCCTTAGATTATTTAGTTTTAAATTATTTACTGACATTTATATAAATAATACTAAAACAAAACAACTTAATATAATCATCTATCAATTTCTTTTAATAATTTCTTCAGAACCTCATTATCCTTTAAACTATTCAATTCTCTAGATTGATGCTTTTTATTCTTAGACGACTTTTTTTTATAATTATTATTTCCCTTGTTTTTATTTGATTTTCTGTCATACTTGTTATAATTACTTTTTTCGTTTTTCCCTTTTATAAGTTCATCTACAGTTGCAAGCACCTCTTCTTTTTTATAACCTCCCCCCCTTTTATTATTCCAATTATATTTAACGTTACATTTATCTTTAATTATAGTTTTACTTCTTATATAGGTTTCTATTGTATTAGTTTTTAGATAATCTTTTCTTTCATCTATTTGTCTATCCATCTTATTGGTGTATTTAGTAATATAATTTTTCTTTTCATCATAACTCTTTTCAGTGTAATGATTTTTTTCAAAATCCATATCAAATATACTTTTATTTTCCAATACATTAACAGAATCAATATCTATTTTAACTTTTCCATATCCATATGGTTTAGCTCCGCCTATTAAATCATAAGTTTCTTCCTTCTTAATAAGTTCACTTTCATTTTGAAGCTCCTTTATATCTACACTAAGCATTAACAATCCCAGTTCTTCTTCTGTTAAATTGTTAAAATATATTCTTCCCTTTAAATTAATATCCTTTTTCATAGGAATCACTATTTTTTCAGATAACAAATCATCTCCCTTTTCTTTTTTATCCTTTATTGGATTTATAGTTTTATTTAATATTTTATAAAACTTATATCCTCTAAGTTGGCAGTCATCTTCATAAGACTTAATATCTTTTACGGTTTCAGCATTATCCTGTTTTAAATACATTTGAAATGCTGTTGCCTGTGGTGTCTGAAGATTAAATACCCTTGTATCTAAATCTTCTTCATTTAATTTTCCTTTTATGTCTATAGGAGAAAATCGAAGTCTTGATTTATATGATAAATATCTACCATCCTCTATTTCATTAGTATCTATATTAAGATCTTCTTTAGTATAACCAAATAATCCCCTTACATAATCTATTTTGTTGTGTTTTTCTTCTTTCAATAGATTATCTAAAGAATTTTTGTATTGTATTTTTAAATATGGAGTCCTGCCTATATTAGTTATTTCATCTCCATTTTTGTTAAGAGTAAAAAATACTACAGGGTAATTATTTTTTTCTTTTAAATCGCTATATGAATTAAAAATATTATAAAATTCTTTTATTTGATTTTTAGTTTCTTTACTACCCTTACTTATTCTAAATCTTTCCATATTATCATTATATACATTAATAAGATTATCTTCTATTCCATAGCAATTCCCATCTTCTTTTATTTTTCCCACCAAATAATGTCTCCTTTTGCTACTTGCATTTGTAGAACAAAATAATGTTCCTTCTAAATACTCTATAGTATTGTTTGTATTAAAAGAAATATGAGAAACTCCTCTATTTTGACTATTATTATAAAATACGTGTCTTTGATAGGGTCTAAAGCTACGCCTAGTTTCTTTAGACATAATTTTAGCATATATTCTAGCTTTATACTTTATTCTTTCTTTATATAACTTAAATAAATCACAGTGTTCTTTGTTTATTTTTTTTAATTCGTTATATAGCATATCACTTTTTTCTTCTATTATTTTTTTTATTTTTTCTTCACTTTTATATTTCAAATGCCACCTGTTAAAATTACCTTTTTCTATAAACACACTTGAATATTTATTATTATCTATATTATTATCTTTTCTATACTCTTTTATTTTTATAGTCAAATCTTCTATTTTTTTATTTAACTCTTTTAACCATTGTTTTTCCTTTCTATTCCAATCATACATTGTATTATAGCAATTCTTTGTATCCCCTTGATTAATCCACTCAATCAGTTTGGTTTCATCTATAGGATAAAACTTTTTTCCTCCTATTTCTTTAGCTTCTTTAACATAAAACTTATTTCCCTTTTTAATTAGATACCCCACATTCATTACCTGTTCTATTTTCTTATTGTCAATTCCTAATCTTTTTTCATAAGATTCTGATCTATTATCATTTGATGTAAAGTCTCTATATATCATAGGTCTCTTATCAATAAAAGTTGGATAACTGAAACTTAATATTTCCAGATTATTTCTAACTCTTCCCCTTAACGTACTACCCATAACAAAGTAATTTTCATCCATATCTTTTCTTAAATCTAAAATCAAATCTGACTTTGGAGTTATTGTGTACTCTATATATCCACTTAAATCAGCCCCTTGATTGTTGTTTATATATGATGGTGGCTTTTTCATATCATCTCTCAAATCATATGGATATACCCATTTGTCAGGGAAAGGTATGAAATTATAAGGAAGTGAAATTTTTTCTATTTCTTTGTCCTCTTCTTTTGCCACTGTTAATACACCTCCCTTATATCGTAAAGACAAGTCCTACTTGGATATGCTAAATGGTCTTCATATGACAGATACTCTCTGAAAATCAATTTCATCCTCTTAGATCCACTAAACCTAGAATTTAATAAATATTCTCTAGTTATATATCCATCATTAGTACAACAATTATGACTAGTTGTAACTACTTTAAATCCATCTTCAACCCTATATATAAAATATTCATGATTTTCATTGAAAAATCTTGCTTCTAAAATCTCATTATCAAAATCAAAGTCTTTATCTGACTTATTGAAACCACTTATAATATTATCAATAGTATCTTTTTGTATTTTTACCTTCACATCACTTAAAGTGTGAATAAGATAAAAATATTTTTCAATATTATTACATTCATTTTTTAATATCTCTAAAAAATCCCTTCTAACCATTATTATCACCATCTTCTATAAACTGTTTAAGCTCATTTTTAAGATTTACCAAATACTTTCTTCCCTCTTCATTTAAGCTAGCTTTTCCATCCTTTAACTCTATACTATGTTCTTGGCTTATTATTCCATCTTCTATCGTAAGCTTCTCACCTCTAAATTCTCCTAACCCCTTATTAGTAGCTCCTCCTATAGGTATAAATCCCAAACCAATATTTCTTAAAATAATTATAATAGGATATAAAAAATATTTATAATCAATATCATCTTCTTGTTTTTTAACAAACTGCAAGTTTATCCTGGCTTTTCCCTTTATTTCTTCATGGGTTATACATGCACTATTCATAACCCCTCCTGTTAATCTATCAATTTTATTATATACAGGATTAGTTTCATCACTATCCATTCTGTTGATTTCTATTTTTTTTGACTCATTTATATACACATCTTCAAATTTCAGTTTTCCTCTATGCTGTTTTTTATAAGTCTTTCCTCCCATAAAAACAGTTAAATATTCATCTTTTATATCACTTTGCTTAAATAATCTAGCTAAGTTACTTCTTATAAGTCCCCTTATGCTAGTCGCAGGTATGTAATATCCTTGTTTATTCTTTTGTAAGCCAGTAACTGCCTTATCCTTTTCATCTTTTTTTTCAAAACTTTGATAAACTCCATATGGAAAACTTCCTTCTAAAACTATGTTTACAATATTATTTTCTTCATGTCTACTATCAAGTTGATATTTAAAAATTTCCCCTTCTACACTATCTCTTTTCTTTATAAAATTTTCGAAGTCTTTTTTATTGGTCAAATCATAAACCTTTTTCATTATTTTCTCTATTTCAAGTTTTCCAAAACCATTGTTTATTTGACCACCAAAAGTTATATACTCCTTTTCTATTCCACAAGCTATTTTTTCTACTAAATCATCTATTTCATTTTCTATATATTTATCCTCTATTTCTATATCAAAATCTAATTTTTCTCCTATAGGTATATAATTAAATTGGTATTTACCACCATCACATGCTACACCTGTGTCATAATCTATTTTCGTTCCTTCTTTAATCTCTGGCTTAAATTCTTCATTATTACTTATTTTTATGTTTCCATCGGTTATTCTCAACTTACTTTCTTTAAAATCTTCTTGAGTTTTGCCACCTAAATATTTTTTTATATCTATGTCTTTATGTTCTAATTCAAAGTAAGAACGTATGACTCCAGCTATTGAATTTCCCATTAAAAATGGTTTATCATAGGAATCTTTTAATAATTCCCCTTTTTCTGAACTTCCAAAATATAATGGTGATTTTGCTTTTAATTTAAATCTATATCTAACAAACTTGCTCAAATTACTCCCCCCTTTCCTCTTTTCTTAATTCTATATATAAAATTTCTTGTAAAAAATCTATTAAAAACTCTCTTTTCATCCCTATAATATCTTTTTTAAAATACAAATTATGATAAAACAATTGAGCTTTTTTACAACCTATTTTTTCATCTACAAAATCACTTATCTCTTTGTGTTTTTTATAGTCTTTATCTTTTTCTAACTCATAAATATATTCCATTATTTTGCTAAAGTTTTCATCCTTTATAGAAAATCTTTCTTTATTACTCATATAATTTCGATTATATTTAGGTTGTTTTTTTCTGTCTTCTCTTTTTAATTTAATTATATCTTTCATATTTTTTATATGACTAGCTTTTAACTCATTTATTATTATGATGTCTTTTTCCTTTAGGTAAATATGTTTAATCCATCTCTTTTTCCCTTGAGATAGTCCTTTAGATATTATTTCTAAATTTGTTTTAGTATCATCACTTATATCTTTTTTGTTCTCATTATCATTACTCTCAGAGTTCCCATCTTCATTATAATCTCCAACTAATTTTACAGGTTCTATATTTAGTTGTTGTGGATATTCTATATTACAAGCAATCCATCCATATCCATCATTTGTCCTCATACCTCTAAGCCTAGATTCTAATACCTCCATTTTTTCCTTATGTAACTTACCTTTGTATTTATACTTGATTATAGAACCTGCCTTCATTATACCTTCCTTTGGGTATCTAGCTCTCCACTTCATGTTAAACCCTTGAGAATAACTTCCTTTACAATATGCTCTTTTAAAACTAACCTCTTCTAAATTTAATGTATCTTTTAGATATTGACTATCTATATGATTAGATGGTTGTCCATTTTCATCTCTAAACATACAATCTGATAAACACTGTAGTACAAGTTCTTTGTTATTCTCTTTTAAATCATCTCTTTTAAATTTTAATCCCAATATTTTTTTTACTTCACTATAATTTTCAAAAACTTTTTTATTATCTAATTTTTCATTATTTATTATCTCTATTTTACAAAGTCCATATCCACTTCCCTTTGAACCACCTAAATATACTTTTTCATTCCCTCTTATTAATTCTGATAATTTTTTAATAATTTCTTTTTCTCCACTTACTAGTCCTATAAAAGTATGTCCTTTTGATATAGACTCATACCTAAATATATTATCTTTTTCTTTTTTATTTTTATTTTTCACTCCATTATGATGTAACCTATACTCTTTTTCAATTTTCACTGGTTCTAAAGGATTAGTTTCGTTAAACTTTACATATTTGTATTTTATATTATTTACTTTTCTTTTATTTTCTTCATTAGAGGAACTATTATAGTCTTTTAATAGATTTTTTATATCTATAGGAGTATTACTTTTAATTACTCTTTTTTCCCTAAAATCATGCTTATCTATCCTTAAATTTAGAGGTGTTGGTATAAATAATCCTTCTTTATTTTTATATGGATAAGCATTATAACAATTTATTTTATTTAATATTTTATACTTATAGTTTTCATTATTTTCATCTTTTAAATCATCATCAAGTTTTAATTTTTTCTTTAATAAATAGATTATAGCTCCCCTTAAGGTTGAACCTGGTATATAATCTTTAGAAGATTCTGCTTGATTTTTAGTCCCATTAGAGCCAATCTTAAGAGGTTCTAAATTTGTAATCTCTACAATTATGTAATTATTCACCTAAAATCACCTCCAAAGACTCTTCTATTGAAACTTCTTTATCGTCCTTTAATAATACAGCTTTTACCTTCCCTCTTCCCCTATTAGTACAACCCCCTATGTAATCTAAACTATTAACTATTATATTTAACAATGCCACTTGGTCTTTGGCAGGTTCTCTATCAAAATTAATATCACTAATAAAAATCAACCCATTTTTTACTGTATGATAACTACCTAATCGTTTATCTTTGATAATACCTTCTTCTAGCTGTATATGCGTCCTAATATTAGTTTGGGCTTCTATTAGATCATATTTGGTAATTCCTTTATATCCATCACTTTCACTATCTAAAATATTTATTTCTTTAATAATTTTCTTAACTTCTCCATTTATTTCTAGATTTGATAAATTCATAATACCTTTTTTCGTTTCGCTAATAGAATTATCATTAAACCTAGAACCAAATAACTCTAATAGCAAGTCCTCTATTATATCAGCTTTACTACTTATACTAAGTAGATTTTTCCCTATTAATTCTCCCCTTTCTTTTAAAACTCCTTTTAGTGTTTTAGCATGATAACACACAAATCCATCTTTATCCGTTAAAACTTTATTATTTACAGAGTTCTTCTGTTCTTCCCCACTATTAAATATTCCTTCAGATAAGAGCTCTACTCTTATTTTATAACTACTCATCCTCCTTTCCTCCTTTTTCTGTATCGTTTATATTTTCAAAAAACTCATATGTATCTATTACATCATTTAAAACAAAATAGTTTTTATAATCATTCCTTATCAAACCATACTTTTTTACCGTATTACTTTCTTTAGAGTCTTGCTCTATATAAATTTCTTTTATTTTACTAAATAATTCTTGTGTATGTTTGTCTCTTTTTTTAATTATTTCTGCTTTATAAGAACTGAATCCATCATAAAAATTTTGTTGTAAAAAATTTAGTGTAGACTTGGTTAGCTTTGATTGTTTTATAAGACTGTTTACTTGATTACATGTTCTCTTAAATTTTTCATATTTATATATTGATAATTCTTTAAACTCTATATCTTCTGAAACAATACAAGGTTTAACATGATATATGTCTTCGGTATAATTTTTTATATATTTTTCAAAGTCATAGTCTTCCTTGTTACTTCCTCTTATGATATTCCAATCTAATATGGACATCTCCATGTCTTTATACTTATTTTTGTCTATCCCTTTATCTTCTAGTATTTTAATGAATTTGTATTTGCTTTCCTTTGCCCTTTTGCACATCTCTTCTGCTTCTACATAAACATCAAAAAAAGGATAACCTATTTTATTAATTGAAACTCCTGCACAAGCCGTCAGCCTATCTTTATCATTCCTCTTTAAAAGTTCTTTTAAAGTTTTATACTCTGTAGTGTCTATATGTGAATTTTTTTCTATATTTTTTAATATTTCCGAAGCTGCATCTATAGCTATTTTGCCATCAACTATCAAACAAATATCATCCCCTGCTGATACAATAGGGGTTATGTATGGTCTTATAGGTTTTATCTCTTCTTTAAAAGTATGTAAATATTTGTCCAACTTTATTAGATAATCATTAATAGACTTTATGTATACATCTTGTATTTCTTCTCCTAGATTACCAAGTTCTTTAAAGTTCTTTGTCTTACTAACTAAATCTCCCATGCCATTGCCATCTAATGATATTATACCTATATACTTTTTGTTTTTATCTTCACCATAGCTTTTATAATCTTCCATTTCATGTGTTATTTTTATTTCATCATATCTATAGTCAGATGAAAGATAATCTTTTAGATGTTTTTTTGCTTCATTTATTTCTTTTAAAGATTTTATATTTCTATGCTTATACTCTACTTCGTTACTACTTCTTGAATCTAAATATGCCCTTATATTTTCACTGCCCTCTATAGGATAGCCTGTTATTGAATCCAATACTTCTACTCCAAATGAACATTTTCTAAATCTAGATTTTCTTAAATCCTTTAGCCTATCTAACTCTTCGTTTAACTTCACTTTTATTTGGTTGCCTTTAATACCATCTTTTTTAGTATATAACGCTATATATAATTCTAACTCTGGATATTTTTCATATACCTTCTTAGAATAGTTCTTTATAAAGTCAACTGCATCATCTTTTTCTACAAAGGATAATATACTATTTCCTCCACCACAAAATTCTTTTTTATACTTGTCTTTATAGTTATTTAAAAAACTATCTAATGATAAAATATCTTTATCATTAGATACAGTATCTTTATTTGTATACTCTGTAATTCTTCTTATTATATCTGATGCATGTATATTATCCCTTAACTTATTACTTTTAAATATAAACTCCTGTTTCCCTGAAACATCTATCTTTATGTAATGCATTTTTACACCTCCTTGTAGTTGTTGTTTACGAATTTAACAAGTCATATAACTGTCGCTTTATAGTAGATTTGCTGTTTGAAAAGTTTATTCTATCTTCGTTTTCCTTATAAACGGGATGTTCTCTATTCAGTTTTTTCCCATAATATAGTACTTTGCAATTTTTAAACTCCTCTATTATTTGAAAGCTTTCTTCTTCAGAAATAGCCCCTTCTTTATTGTTTATTATTATTCCATCATATAGAATATTATCTGCCCCTTCTATTATTCCATTAGTCATTAGTGGATATGATTTTTCATAAGAACTAAGATATCCTTGTAACTTTTCACTTTTTTCTAAAGTTTTTGAAATGATTCCTAATTTATTATTTTTATAAACTTTTTTATCTTGTTCAACCTTCTCTATTAATTCCCTTAGAGCATTGACTCTTTTATTTGTTAGTTTACTTATCTCTTCAATAATCTTTTCTTCACATTCACTCTCTATACTTTTTTTAGCATCTTTAATAGATTTTCCACCTAATAAAAAGCCAAATATGACTAATGAAATTAATATATAAAACATATGCTTATACGTTTTTAATTCAATTATAATATCTGAATTACTACTAACCTTCTTCTCCAACTCCTTTATTCTGTCCTCTTTTTCTTTAATAAACTTCTCATATTGATATAAAACATTTTCTAAGTGAGATGCATAGTTTGCTGTAAGATCCCCATTTATCCCTTTGCTAATTTCATTTTTGGAACCTAATTTATTAACTTTAACTTCTAATAATTCCACTTTATCTAGTAACTCATCTTTACTAAGGTCAGTCCTCGAATTCTCCTCATAAGCATATAAAATACCAGTTCCTAAAAATAATATTAAAACTAATACTAATACTGTATTTTTCTTCATTTTTTTACCCCTTTCTAAGTATTCTCTATATGAATTTATATGTTTATTTTACCATAATAGTTCTTTAATTCTATTTATTTTGTTAATTTTCTTCAAAATTTTAATAATATTTTATAATTTCATGTTAATCTACCATATTTTTAATTTATAGAATCTCTTTTTATTAACAAGCAATATAAAAAGCTCTTTATTACGGTATCTATCTAAACCAATAATAAAGAGCTTTCTTCAATTATGCTTTATATATTTTTCAAATAAATTACTAACTTTTTTCTACTCTGATTTAATTTCTCTATTTTTCATTTGTCTTTACGGTGATATACGCAGCTGTTCCTTATAGGTAGTCTATAAACGCACTATGGAGATGCACAAGAACATTTAATCCAGAGTTTCAATTCCTCATAGGTAGTCTATAAACATCAAAATATAGATTTGTATGTTTTAGATGTTATGTGTTTCAATTCCTCATAGGTAGTCTATAAACTCTAGATTTGATGAAGTAAACGAGCAAAAGAAAGAATAGTTTCAATTCCTCATAGGTAGTCTATAAACTGGTGAATAGAGTAGAAAGGGGATTAAATTGACCGAGTTTCAATTCCTCATAGGTAGTCTATAAACTGGGATACGGTAATAGCGGGAGGGCTACTTGATGAAAAGTTTCAATTCCTCATAGGTAGTCTATAAACCTTGGCCATAAAGACCACAATATAACCATATTCCATAGTTTCAATTCCTCATAGGTAGTCTATAAACTGAACAGCTTGAACTATTGGCTGCAACATTTCAGCCGTGTTTCAATTCCTCATAGGTAGTCTATAAACATCCTCAATAATCCTTGTATAACCTTCTCTTTTTTTGTTTCAATTCCTCATAGGTAGTCTATAAACCTATAGCTAATTTATTAGCAGGAGCTCAAATTCCGTTTCAATTCCTCATAGGTAGTCTATAAACACCAAAACTTCTTATATTCTTTTTTCCTTCTCCTATCAAGTTTCAATTCCTCATAGGTAGTCTATAAACTTTATCAAAATCCAATCTAATCACCTACTTAGTCACGTTTCAATTCCTCATAGGTAGTCTATAAACAAATCTTGAAGAGTCTATAAGAGAGACTTTTAAATCTTAGTTTCAATTCCTTATAGGTAGTCTATAAACGGCAATCTTTTTCTTCCCAATACATCACCCCCTCTTAAGTTTCAATTCCTTATAGGTAGTCTATAAACCCATCACACACATTGATACTACCACATTCATTCCATATTGTCAATTTTTCCTAAATTACATTTAATCCCTCCCCTTTTACTGTAGATTCACTGATGAAAATATTGATATTAAGTCATTTACACATAAAAAACAAAGTGTCGTCGACCTCCCGGGGTTTTTGCATTACCTAAGGTCGACGACACTTTTTATAATGCTTTTACAAATCCAAAACCTTGACTATTTTTGCTGCCTAATCCTGTTTCCATTCCTAATTTGACTAGATCCTTTGGTCCTGATATTTTTATAAGTCCAGTATAACCCTTTATTATAAAACCTTTGTATTTTACTAAGTTAAATCTAAGATTATTTATTGGCATTATCTTCACTAGACCATTATCTGGTTCCTTATTATAATAGGATTTATATTTCTTCCTTAGATTATTTGTTATAAGTTCATTATATTCTGCGTCTCCAGGCCTATAATAATAAGTGTATTTCTTTCCATTTTCCTTTTTTATTGTAGAATACATAACTATTGGTGATAATAGCCTTAGTTTTTCAAAGGACCTTTTATGTTCTTTAACTTCTATAGATACTATTTCTATCTGCTGATTATTTAATATATGTTCTTCTTTTATCAGCATATTAGATGCAAAGGTTCGACAAAACTTTTCTATGGGAGATGAGACTAAGAGCTCTATTTGGTCTTCAAATACTATTTCTTTTTTCTTTTTGTTTATTTTATATTTTCCCTTAACATTTGAGAATGTAAACATTTTGAAGCTTCTTTTATTATTCAAATATCCTTTTTCATGTAGAAATTCTGCTAAATTTTCATCTATATTATTATAAATAAATCCCTGGATAATATGGTTATAGTGTATAGGTAATACTATATAGGACTTATTTTTAGGCTTAATTTTTATTTTTATATACATATTCATCACCTTGTATTTTTATTTTATATATTCCATTATATAACTCCAATTTATATTTTACAATTATGTTTTATGAAGAATCTATAACAGCCAATAAAATTTATTTTGATACTCGAAATAATTAATGATATAATTATCTTTGATATCATAATGTTTGGAGGAATTATATGAGTTTTTTAAAGAAACGAGATCTAATACTTAATGGTAATATGTATAAAGTAATAGTTACATTAGCTTTACCAATTATGTTAAATAACTTTATGCAAACTGTTTACAATCTTACTGATACATTCTTTGTAAGTACAATTGGGGATGATGCAGTTGCGGCTATGACCCTTGTGTGGCCAGTTATATTTTTTATGATGTCTATTGGAATGGGAGTATCTATAGCAGGTACGGCTCTAATATCCCAGTATACCGGTTCCGATAGATTGGATGATGCAACGGATATAGCAGGCCAAGTGGTTAGCTTTTCCTTTGTATTTTCATTAACCCTTGGTATTATAGGTTTTTTTCTGGCCCCTAGCATAGTTAATTGGATGGGAGCAGAGGGTGATGTTTACAGATATGGGGTTAATTTTTTAAGCATTATGTTTTTAGGTCTTCCCACAATGTTCATATTTTTTGCCTTTCAGTCTATAAAGCAAGGGCAAGGAGATACTTTTACACCCATGTTATATGGCGGCGCTTCTGTTATTTTAAATATAGGATTAGATGCATTATTTATAATGGTCCTAGGCTTTGGTATAAGGGGAGCTGCAATAGCCACTGTTACTGCTAGGGGAATATTTAGTTTTATTGCTATATATAGATTGTTTTCTCCATCTGGTGGAATACAGCTTACTAGAAGACATCTTAATATAAATCCTAGAGTATTAAGAAAGTTGATAAAGGTAGGACTTCCTGCTTCTATAGGTCAATCAACCGCTGCATTTGGATTTATCATATTAAATAAATTCATTATTTCATTTGGTGATTCCACTATGACAGCCTTTGGTATAGGTAATAGGATAAATTCGTTAATACTTATGCCAGCAATGGGTATCGGTAATGCCCTTGCCACAATAGTTGGTCAAAATTTAGGTGCCGATAATGTACCAAGGGCAAAAAGTGCCATAAAGAAAAGTGCCATATTATCCACTATAGTATTGGCTTTAGGTGGAGCTACAATATTTATGATAGCCGATTCTGTTGTGGGATTATTTACCGATAGTAAAGATGTTTTGAGTCAAGGTATATTCTATCTTAAACTTATAACTTCAGCCATTCCTTTAATGGGATTCTTCCAAATATTTGTTGGAACTTTCCAAGGGTCTGGACATACTAAAATGGCCATGGTTATGATGGCAGGTCGTCTATGGTTGCTTAGAATACCATTAATATTGATATTTAAAAATTTCACTGATTTGGGTACCCGATCCGTTTGGTATGCCATGATATTAAGTAATTTTATAATATGTTTAATAGGTTATGGTATGTATCTTACAGGAAAATGGGAAAGGAAGATAATAAAGAAGAGATCTATTTAAAAGGTCTCTTTTTTATTTCCATTTATTTCAAGAATATGTTATAATATAATTAAATATATATTAATATAGGTCATAATAAAATTAACTTCTTTTTATCTTTTCACACATCATATCTTAGATTATATATCAATTTCAAACTTAAACTATTAATTTATTTGGGGTGATGCAATGGAAAAACATGAAGTAAGGAAAGCCTATGAAAGGGCCAAACAAATGAGATGGATAAGCTTCATTATAGGTGGGTTTGGTACTATTTTTATTATATTATTCGGACTACCATTAATGTCTTTAATCCTTAAAATTCCTATTATAAATAATATTCCTACCCCTATTCTAGGTACAGTAGCTTTTATCCCAGCAATTATTTTTCTCATTATATATTATAAAAATTGGAGATGCCCTGTATGTAATAGGGTTCTACCTAGGGATTTACCCATTAAATACAACTATGTGTTTTGTCCATCATGTGGAGCTGAACTTGAAATAAGGGAAAAAATGATATAAAAATATGGGACTAAATAGTCCCATATTTTTATTGGATTGGCATCATCATTTGATTTTGCATCTCCATCATATTCATTGAATTTTCTTCTGTTAATTCTGGAAGTTCCACTGTTATGTCTCCATTTATATTCCATACATTTATCTTACCGTTAAGTGCCACTGATATATCTTCCCCAGTTTCTTGATCTTTTCCAGTTACAGCGATTTCAAAATCTAATTTTCTAAGATTATTATCACTATCTATAAAATAATTTATTGCTATCTTATCAAAATTAATTTCATTTTCAAGCTCTTTAAATCCTTCTTCTACTTGCTTCTTCATCTCATCAAATTGGGAATTTATTTCTTCTTCAGATAATTCTGCTCCTTGCATGTTAGAAGTTGTTTTCATGCTTTTTACAAAGTATTTTCTCATATTTTCATCTTCTATCATTGATATTACTATATCCTTTATAAGCCCTTTAGCTTCTTCGTTGGTAACATCTATAGCCAAGTGAGTAGTATCTACTTTTTTACCTTCTATCTCTATTTCCTTGTCACCATTTTCTTTAATGTAATCTTCTTTT
Organism: Dethiothermospora halolimnae; assembly: GCF_037577855.1. Lineage (NCBI taxonomy): Bacteria > Bacillati > Bacillota > Tissierellia > Tissierellales > Thermohalobacteraceae > Dethiothermospora > Dethiothermospora halolimnae. Next base: position 37,973 of record NZ_JBAKFX010000039.1, read on the forward strand.
ACACTTCCAAGTAAGCTTTTAGCCATATCCCTAGATATGTTAGTAAACTCTTCTTGTTCCTCTTTAGTTACACCTAATGTTTCTTCGTTCATATCCATGTATAAATATTGTGGTATCATAGGTATCTTCATAACAATTTTTTCAGCTGTTGAGAACATCTCCATAGTATATGACATTCCACCTAAGTTAACAGCCATTTCAGCCTTTGACTTTTTATTTTCCATATCTGTCTTTGCATTGATGTTAATCTTTGCATTATTAAACATTTGTAAATATGCCCCAGTCATTGGGTCACTAGATGGTATATCGAAGTTAAATCCTATTTCACCACTTTGTTCAGCAGATTTCATATCCATCATATTGTTAACTGCTTTATCTAATTTCTCCTTAGGAGTAAGGGATTCATTGCTTCCACATCCTGCTAACAAAGTTACTGATAATAATAATGCCAGTGCTACTAATAATATTTTATTTTTTTTCATACCTGTGCATCGGTTATAAAATCATAAAAATTAACCGATTGCCCCCTTTCCATATTTTTATAATTGTATTATGATTTTGAGCTATCCATACTATTGTAATAGATAGTTAATATATAATCAAGTGTTTTTATATTCCATCAGAAATTTCGCATCTAATTTCCAGTAAAAATTTTACTCATACAAAAAATGTTTATTATACACATTTTACTATTAATGGGTATCAAAAGACCGTTTGGCCCTAAAAAAGGATACACTTTCCCCCT
>NZ_JBAKFX010000040.1:0-38037 GCF_037577855.1 Dethiothermospora halolimnae
CTTTACAAGTTTATCTTCACAGTATGAAAAATTCAGATTGTCTTAGTGAACCGCCGTATACCGAACGGTACGTACGGTGGTGTGAGAGGCCGGTAGATAAATTAATTATCTACCTCCTACTCTATATTTCTATTTTTTTATTTAATAATTCCACTAATAGATCTACAGAAGCATTTATATCTTTTTTTGAAGCTACTTCACTTGAACTATGTATATATCTAGTTGGTATTGAAATAACTCCAGAAGGTACCCCTTCTCTAGTTAAATGTATAGCACCTGAATCTGTACCTCCAAATTCAAGAACTTCCATCTGATAGTTTATATTATTTTCTTTAGCAGTATTAACCATTAGTTCTTTAACTTTAGGATGAACTAGTATTGAATTATCTTTAACCTTTATAGCAGTCCCTTTATCTAATCCCACTGCGAATCTTCTAGCCTTAGGAGTATCTCCAGTACCTGTTACGTCTATAGCTATACCCACATCTGGATTAACTCCATATGCAGAAGTTCTAGCTCCCCTAAGACCTAATTCTTCTTGAACTGTAAAAACAAAATAAATATCATTTTCACTATTCTTCAATCTTTTCATGGCTTCGATCATCACATAACATCCAACTCTATCATCTAAAGCCCTAGTCATTACCCTATTATCATCTTCATGATATTCAGTATTATATACACAAACATCTCCAATATTAACTTTTTGCTCTGCTTCTTCTTTACTTGTAGCACCAATATCTATAAATAAATTTTCAAGTTTTAATTTACTGATATCGTCAATTTTTTCAACATGAATTATTCCCACTGTACCATTTTCAAATATAATTCTTTGATTTAGTGATATATGGGGAGAAATTCCACCAACATTGGTAAATCTAACAAAACCCTTTTCATCTATATCAGTAACCATCATTCCTATTTGGTCCATGTGTCCTGCAATCATTATTTTCTTTCCATTTCCTTTTTTTCTTGCTATAAGGTTTCCTAGAGCATCTACTTTGATTTCGTCCACATATTCCTTTATTTCCTCTTTGATAACTTCTTTAATTTCCATTTCATTCCCTGATGGAGAATATGCATCAACTAATTTTTTTAGTAGTTTACCATTAAAATCCATTAACAAATACCTCCCTTTTCTATTCTCTCTATAATTGCTTTTAATAGTTTTTTTGCATTTTCATAATCATTTTTATTCATAACACTTACTGGTGAATGTATATATCTACAAGGTACAGATATTGTAGCACTTATAGCTCCTTCCTTTGCCATATGTATTTTCCCTGAATCATTTCCACCAAATGTTGTTCTTCTAAATTGATATGGAATATTATTTTCTTTTGCCACTTCTACTATTATATCCCTAAAATTTTTATTAAAATAAGTAGTTCTATCCATAAGGGATATTGCAGGTCCTTTTCCCAACTCAGTAGCCAATAAGTGACTATCCACATCAGGTACATCGGAACATGTTGTACCTTCTAAAATAATAGCTATATCAGGGTCAATAGTATAACCAGCAGGTCCAGCTCCCACAAGGCCCACTTCTTCCATTACTGTAAATGCAGCATGAATGGATATATTAGTATCAGATTTTAATAGTTCTATTAATGCTCCACAGCCAACTCTATCATCTAATCCTTTAGCCTTAACAAGGTCTTTACCAAATTCAACATAATTACTATCAAAAGCTATATAATCTCCTATTTTTACAACCTTTTCTGCTTGTTTTTTATTATCAACACCTATATCTATATATAACTGATTCATCTGTAATGCCTTCTTACGTTCCCCTTTTTTTTGGAGATGAATAGGCTTAGCCCCGATTACTCCCGGTATATTATCTTTTCCAATTTTAACTGTCTTAGAAACCAGTATTCTTTGGTCTAGACCTCCCACAGCAGTAAACTTTATTAGTCCACTTTCTTGAATACCAGTAACAATTAATCCTACTTCATCCATATGGGCAGCTACCATAACTTTAGGGGCATCTACTTTACCCTTTTTATGGGCAATTATATTACCTATTCGGTCAACTTCTATATCGTCTACATAATCTTTTATTTCTTCTATAATTAAATTTCTCACTTCTTTTTCATTACCAGATAAGCCATTAGTCTCAGTTAATCTTTTTAGTAACATAGTAATCCCTCCAAATTCTCATCTGAAATACATGCTATAAATCTAGCTAATAATTTAGCTGAACTCTTAATATCTTCCATGTTAATCGTTTCAACTGAGGTATGCATATATCTTAATGGTAATGATAATAACAACGAAGGTACTCCACTTCTAGTTATTTGGATGGATCTAGCATCTGTTCCAGTCGGCCCCGGTGCAACTTCATATTGAAATGGTATATTATATTCTTTAGCTACATCAGTTAGTTTTTCCCTTAATGTAGGATGTATGTTTCCTCCTATAGCAATGCCTGGACCTTTGCCCATATCTAAAACATGTTCTTTAGGTAATTCTGGAGTAGCACCGAACCCCACGTCTATGGCAATACCTATATCAGGATTGATTTTATAAGTACTAGTCATTGCTCCCCTTGTACCCACTTCCTCTTGTACTGTTGAGACAAAGTATACATCTGCTGTATGTTTAAGTTTAGCTAATTCTTTAGCACATTCAAAAATTGTGGCAACTCCTGCTCTATCATCTAGAGCCTTTCCAGCTACAGAACTTCCCTGTAAATCTATAAAGTCCCTCTTTATAGTTATTATATCTCCAATAGTTATCACTTCTTCTACTTCTTCCTTTGTAAGACCTACATCTATTGTTAGATCTTCCATTTTTATTGCCTTTCCTTTTTCATCTGCATCTTGTAAATGGGGAGGCTTAGCTCCAATCACACCATAAATATCTTTTTTACCGTGAACTATTACTTCTTGAGCTAAAAGAGTCCTTGAATCTATTCCTCCTACATTGGTAAATCTCAAAAAACCTGAATCTTCAATATCTTTTACCATTAAACCTATTTCGTCCATATGAGCTGCTAACATAATTTTTATATTATTCTCATTATTCTTTCCACGTTTTATAGCAATAACGTTTCCTAATTTGTCAGTGGATACTTCATCAGTTAATGGTTTAAATCCATCAATAACTGCATTTGAGATAGTATGCTCATATCCTGAAACTCCTACTCCATTACACAATTTTTTTAAGAATGATTTAGTGTCCAAAAAAATTCCTCCTTTCCATTGTATGTACATATTATAACATAAACTCTTTCGTTTCTCTAAATTTTATTTAAATATTTATAACATTCTTTTATTTTAACCCTTCATTTTTCTTTTTATAAAAAAAAGTTTTTTCTGCAATAAAGTTATATCTATCTGGCAAGATAATTTGTTCTGTACTGCCTACAAATAATAGTCCTTTATTATTTAATGATTGATGAAATTTTTTATAAATCTTATCTTTAGCCTCTTCTGTAAAATATATAAGGACATTTCTGCATACTACTAGATCATTACCTTGGGGATACTTATCAGCCAATAAGTTCATTTTTCTAAATTCTACACAATTTTTTATTTCATCATTAATTTTATAGGAATTACCTACTTTTTCAAAAAAATCTTTTTTAAAGTTATTAGGTAGATTTTGAAGACTTTTTTCATTATAGATTCCTAATTTGGCTTTACTAATGGCCTCCATGTCTATATCAGTAGCTATAACTTTAATTTTCTTCATTGGAAGGAACTTGCTTAAAAGCATTACCAATGAATAGGGTTCTTCACCGGTAGAACAAGCACTACTCCAAATTTTCAAATTATTTTTGGTTTGTAACATATTTTCAACAAAGCCCTCTAATACTTTCCATTGATTAGGATTTCTATAAAATTCAGAAACATTAATTGTAAGGTAGTTTATAAATTCCTCCAATAATTTTTTATCACTTTTTATTCCAGTGAAATAGTCATTAAAATCGTTAAAGTTATTTCTAGTAAGTAATGAGTTTATTCTTCGCTTCATTTGTTTTTCTTTATAGCACGATAGATCAATCCCTAGAAGCTTGTACACGTCTTTTTTAAATTTTTCATATTTTTCCATATAGTTTTCCTCTCCCATATAAATAGTTTATTTTTTACTACAGTGTATATACCTTATATTTTAGCATAAAAAAAATGGTTATGACAATATTGTCATAACCAAAATGTAAAGGGGGTCTTGATGTATTTTGTGAGGTCATTATTATTATTTACAAAATTAAAAAAAATATACTAAAATAAAAGAACAATAAAAGGCAATTGCCTTTTATTGTTCTTTTATAATATCACCTATTGTAACTTCATCATTATCTCCATTAGTTTCTTCTTTAGTTTCTGAATCATTATTTTCTTTATCTACTTCTTTCATACTTAGACTTAATCTTTCTTCATCTTCATCAATCTCTATAATTTTAACTTTTACAGAATCTCCTTTTGCTAACTTATCGGAAGGTTTAGCAATATGGTCATCAGATATCTGTGATATATGAACAAGTCCATCTAATCCGGGCTCTAACTCTACAAAAGCTCCAAAGTCTACTAAGTTAACTACTTTACCCTCTGATACATCACCAACCTTGTATTTGTCAGAGATATTTTTCCAAGGATGTTCAATCGTTTGTTTTAAGCCCAATGATATTTTGCCTTTTTCTTTATCAAAGTCTAGTACTATTACATTAACTTTATCTTCTTCCTTTACCACTTCTCTAGGATGGTCAATTCTACCCCATGATAAATCTGAAATATGAATTAAACCATCCACTCCACCAATATCAACAAAGGCTCCAAAATTAGTTAGTCTTTTTACTATTCCTACTATTTCTTTACCCTTTTCTAGAGAGTTCCATAATCTTTCTCTTTTTTCTTTAACTTCTTTTTCTTCAAGAACCTTTCTAGATAATATAATTCTTCTTTTATTTTTATCTAACTCAATAACTTTAACATCCATAACTTTATCTATGAACTCATTTAAATCCTTTACATAGCTAGTTGATAAGTGGGATGCAGGTATAAAACCTCTAATATCATTAACTAAGGCAATTACTCCACCTTTTACAGCTTCTATAATCTTAGCAGATATTTTTTCTTCATTATTATATATATCTTCTAATTTATCTAAGTTCTTCTTATCATCAACCTTCTTCTTAGAAAGAACTACATTTCCATCTCCATCATCTAAACTATATATATATACTTCTATTTCATCCCCTTCAGATAGGATATCTTCGGGTGATACATCAGGATCATTAGATAATTGATCTCTTTTTATAATACCGTCGGATTTATATCCTAAATTCACCATAACCTCATCTCTATTTATTGAAATTACAGTTCCCTTCACTACATCTCCTTTGTTTAATTCCACCATTGAATTTTCAATGGCCTCCATCATTTCATTCATATTGTTGTCATTATTCATTTTATCTATTACCTCCTTGATTATCCATTCAGGTGTTGATGCCCCTGCTGTTACACCTATAACCTTAAATTTCTTTATTTCAGATATAGGGATTTCTTCAGCAGTCTCAACATGATAAGTATTTCTACAATATTTTTTGCTAATATCCACAAGTTTTTGAGTGTTAGAACTATGATAACCTCCTATAACAATCATGGCATCCACATGTTTAGCTAAGTTTTCACAAGATTGCTGTCTTAATCTAGTAGCATTACATATAGTATTAAAAACTTCTACATGCTCACCCATAGGTTCAATTAATTTTGTAAAATAATTGAACTTTTCTTGTGTTATTGTAGTTTGTGCCACAATACATATTTTATCACACTTTGGTATATCTTCAATATCTTCTTTTGAATTAACAATATAAGCATTGTTTTCACACCAGCCATTTATACCTATAACCTCTGGATGATCTCTTTTTCCTATAATTACTATTGCATAACCCTTATTATAATATTCGTGGGCTTTTTTTTGAATATTCCTAACAAAGGGACAGGTACAATCCACCAAGCTTACATTATTTTTTTTTGCAATGTCATAAGTGTTAAGAGGTATGCCATGGGATCTAATTACTACATTTTTATTATTTATTTTGTCTATATTATTTATAATTTCCAATCCTTTATTTTTAAGTCTATTAGTTTCTTGTTTGTTATGGATAAGAGGACCTAGAGAATAAATATTGCCATTATTCTCTTTTATTTTTTCTAGTGTAGTATCTATGGCCTGCCTAACACCAAAACAGAATCCTGAATTATCAGCTACAATAATCTTCAATACTATTCCTCCTGAACTATTTTAAATTATATAATTCTTTCATAATTCTTGTACTAAGTTCTTTATACTCTTTCATACCTAACTTTTTACCATAAAAGTCATTAAAGTATAATGGTTTACCTATATTTACCTTTACTTTTTTAAATTTCTTATATTCAGTATCTATATAAACTGGAATAACCGGGGCCTTACTTTTTATAGCTATCATCGCTATACCAGGTTTTACATCAGAAGTGTTTTCTTCCTTTACCCTTGTCCCCTCTGGAAATATACCTAATAACTCTTCTTTTTTTAAAATTTTTAAAGAGTTTTTTATAGAAGACAAATCAGCACCATCTCTATTTACAGGAAAAGCTCCCAACTTAGTGAGTATAAATCTTAAAATTTTATTTTTAAATAATTGCCTTTTAGCCATAAAATTAATTTGTCTATCTATAGATATCCCTAAAAATATAGGATCTCTCATACTTATGTGGTTAGAGCAAATAATACCCTTTCCCTGGGGTATGTTTTCGGAACCGTTAATTTCTAATTTGAAAAGGTTTGTATATATTAATGAAACAACTTTTGTTGCAAATTTATAGAAAGTCATTTATTGCCTCCCATTAATATGTTTATAAATTTGAGATACTGACTCTTCGATATTTAGATTTGTAGTGTCTATTTTTATTGCATCTTCAGCCTGTACTAAAGGTGTTACCTCCCTGTTACTATCTATATAATCTCTATTTCTAATCTCATCAATAATTTTTTCTAATGCGACATTGGTATTGGGATTTTTTTCTTTTATTTCTTTGTATCTCCTTTTTCCTCTTTCTTCAACAGTTGCAGTAATGTAAAACTTGTATTTTGCATTTGGTAAAACATGGGACCCTATATCTCTACCATCCATAATTACATCTTTTTCGTTAGATATTTTTCGTTGGATTTTTACTAGCCACTGTCTGACTTCTTTTATTTTCGCTATATAGGATACATTATTACTAATTTTATTATCCCGTATTTCTTTGTCAACTATTTTTTTATCCAAATATATATGATTATTTCTAAAATCTATTTCTGTGTTATCCAGTATATCTAGTATTTGGGTTTCATCATTTAAGTTAATCCCTTTTTTTATCACCTTTAGAGTTAATGCTCTATACATAGCCCCAGTATCTATATAGTTTATATTTAGTGTTTCAGCTAGTTTTTTTGCTATAGTACTTTTTCCAGCCCCTGCTGGTCCATCAATTGCAATTGTTAAATTATCCATCTAAATAAGTAACCTCCTAAAAATATCTTTAGTCATCCTATATATAATCATATACGATGACTGAAAAGGAACTATGTTAAATCAGGTCTTAAAATTTCCGCCTCTTTTAAATATGTATGTTTTATTTCTGATTGGCTTTTATAACTATTTAATAGTATAGTTACCCTTATACATTTCATTAAACTATTTGGCACAAACATTTCTTGAAAACACATAAGACTACAATTAGTAAAACCTATATCCCTTGCAGCTTCTGCAGGGTATATAGCATCTAAATCCTTTGTTGCTGAAAAAAATATACTTATAACTTCTTCCTTAGATATATTATTTCTTTCAACTAATTCTATTAAAAGCTGTTTACTATTGTTTATAATACTTTCTTTTGTATTTTCTTCTGCAGTTATAGCTCCTCTTATAGACAATATATTCATGCTACCACCACTTTCCTGTAATAATTATATATTATATTGTCTTATTACTCAAGTTCATTTTAACTTTACTTTACCTATAACCTCAATGCTTTTAGAAGTAATCACTTTAGAATTTAATTTTGGTAGTTCAATATTTTTACTTACACCTACAATTTTAACACCTATTTTATCTAAATACTTACTTCCATTGACTTCTATGATATCATCACTGGAAACAAAAAATTCAACTTCATCATTTTCACTAAAATCCCCTATTACTTTTCCATTTTTTAAAATTTCTACATCCTTATATCTATCATTTAATAATTTAATAATAAGCTTGCCCTTTTCCGTTGTTTCCTTTATTCCATATTGTTGATTATCAAAAAAAACAGAAATTGTATTTTTATTTGATATAAACTGAAAACTAATTAATAATATTATACTCACTAGACATATTTTTAGCAATATAGACTCAAATTTTTTGAATATAAAGTTATATTTATTCATTTTTATTCCCCCTTAAACTATTAGTGTCAATTGGTTATATATAGATATGTTATGCATAAAAACAAAAAAAATGTGTCCCAAGGAACACATTTTTTTAGCAATTAACACCTGCTAAATATCCTGTAGAGTATGCTATTTGTAAGTTAAAACCTCCCGTTAATGCATCAACATCAATAACTTCTCCGGCAAAGTACATACCTTTAATAAGTTTTGATTCCATTGTAGAAGGATTAATTTCCTTCACTGATATCCCTCCAGAAGTGACTATAGCCTCATTTATAGGTCTAAACCTATCGAAAGTCATCTCTAAATTTTTCAATATATTAAGTAGATTTTTTCTTTCGGTTTTAGTTATTTGATTAACAAATTTATCTTCGTCAATTTCAGAAAGTTTTATTATTATCGGTATAATTTTTTTAGGAAGTAAGTCGTTTAATGAGTTTTTAAATTGTTTTCTTGAATATTTTTCAAAGTCTCTTATTATTCTATTCTCCAATTGCTTATCATCTAAAGCAGGTTTTAGGTCTATGGAAATCTTTATAGTATTATTTCTATAATCATTTATATAGTTACTCATAGTTAATACTAAGGGACCTGATATCCCAAAATGGGTAAAAAGCATTTCTCCAAAGTCTTCAAAAACCTTTTTCCCATTTACATATGTAGTAACAGTTATATTTTTAAGGGCTAATCCCTGTAGTTCCTTAACCCAAGCTTCCTTTATTTCGCAAGGGGCTAATGCTGGTTTTATTTCTTTTATTTCATGTCCAAAGTTTTTAGCAAAGGTATATCCATCACCAGTTGAACCAGTCTGCTTATAACTGACACCACCAGTTGCTATAATGACCTTATCAAAGGTCTCTATAGTTGAGTCTTTAAAATTAATAATAAAAGATTTATCTGTTTTTTCTATTTGAGTAACTTCTTTATTAAGATTAATTTTGACCTTATTATCAATCATATATTTCTCTAAAGCCTTTATGACATCGCTGGATTTATTACTTTTAGGAAAAACTCTATTTCCCCTTTCAACTTTAGTTTCTACTCCATATCGATTTAATATATCTATTATATTTTTGTTCGTAAAACTATAAAATCCACTGTATAAGAAATCTTTGTTAGAGACAACATTATTAATTAAATCTTCAATATCACAATTATTAGTGATATTACATCTTCCTTTACCTGTGATAAAAAGTTTTTTTCCCAGTTTATCATTTTTTTCAAATAAATAAACTTCTTTTCCTCTATTAGATGCAGTGGCTGCTGCTATCATCCCTGCAGGACCACCTCCTATTACTGCTACTTTTTTTATCATTTTATACCTCCTATATCAATTTTTCTTTATTCACTACTGATATGACTAGTATCATTTAAAACCCTTATAACCGGTGAATATTCTGTAAAATCGATTATTGTTAAGCCCACATTACTTATGGTAAGTTTATTATAATTACTTATATCTATACCTAATATACCTAATATTAAAGCTTTAATTGTTGAACCATGGGATACTAGTAATACATTTTTACACTTATGCTTTTTTTTCAGCTCATTGATACTGCTTAATACCCTTTCTTGAACTTGAATTAGAGATTCTGCTCCTTCAATTTTAGCATTATGGGGTTTAGTTTTCCATATATAATGCTCCTCATAAAATTTAGATTGTATATCATCAATTGTTAAGCCTTGCCAGTGACCAAAATTTTTTTCCCTTAAACCATTTAATTTATTTACCTTTACATTAAGTTTTTTTCCTATTATCTCTGCAGTTTTATATGCTCTATTTAGGTCACTACTATATATGTAATCTACCTTATAGTCCTTTAATCTATTTGAAACTTTATAAGCTTGATTTAAACCTTCTTCTGTTAAGTCGGTATTAGTATTTCCTTGAACCCTTTTCTCTATGTTCCATTTTGTTTGTCCATGTCTAACTAAAAAAAGTCTTTTCATATTTGAACCTCCAAAGTTTTATAATGATTTATTTTTTATTATATAATTTTTTTATTTTTTTTAAAAGGTTTGTCATTTATGATAAGGTTTATTATGATACTTGGTGCCATAATAAATAAAACGATGGCTTAAAAGCCATCGTTTTATCCTAAGTAATTAGGTTTATTTTTTTCATCATATATATTATATTCTTCCCATATATTTTCTAATTTAGTTAAATAATGTTTAATCTCATTCTTCTCTCGCATACCTATAGCTACAATTAATGCATTAATAAGACTCATTGGTGCCACTAAGGAGTCCACAAAAGTCAACATATTACTCTTTGAAGTAAGGGTATAGTCCGCCAGGTTTGCTATAGGAGACATATAACTATCAGTTATACCTACAATCTTACACTCTTGTTTTTTCACATAATTTAATGCCTCTAAAGTTTTTCTAGAATATCTAGGATACCCTATCCCTATAACTAAATCTTCCTTAGAAACCCTTAATAATTGCTCAAATACATCACTCATACCAAAACTTACTACTTTTACATTATCTAATATAAGATCTAAATAGAAACCTAAATAACCAGCTAATGAAGCAGAACTTCTTAAGCCTATTATATATATTCTCTTAGCACTAAATATACTATCTATAACTCTTTGAAAGATATCCATATCTATGTCATCTATAGTAGTTCTAATATTATCCATATCAGCTTTTAAGACCTTTTTTAGTAACATTTTTTTATCGGTAAAGTCATCAGACATACCTAATCTTTGAACAGTGGTTAATTTATTTTTAATTAACTCCTGTAGTGATTTTTGTAAGCTAGGGTATCCGGAAAATCCTAAGGCATTTGCGAATCTAACAACTGTGGATTCACTAACTCCAACCATTTCTCCTAGCTTAGAGGCAGTCATAAAAGCAGCCTTATCATAGTAGGACATAATATATTCTGCAATAAGTTTCTGTCCTTTACTTAGCTTATTAAAATTTATTTGTATTAACTTTATTAAATCCTGTTTATTGTCCTCCATAATAAAACCATTCCTTTTATTATTTAACTAAGCTAAAGCCCTCTTTTAATGCATTTTCATTTATTTCCTCTGTTCCGCTGGGAACCCTATTTAATACGGCCTTTTCCAATGTTTCTCTATTAACTATGTCCGTGATTTCTCTGACAACACCAAGGGCTACAATATTGGCAACCATTGGTTTCTTTAATTTCTCATAGGCAGTATCTAATATAGGTAAAGAATATACCTTTATATCATCTCTATTAGGTGCTTTAACTCTACTATCTATTATTAGTATACCATTTTCCTTCAAATTTTCAACATACTTATCACAAGCCACTTGGGTTAATGACAATAGTATATCACAATTTCTAACCTTTGGATAATTAATTTCATTTTCGCTTATTATCACTTCTGCTTTACTAGCTCCACCTCTTGCTTCCGGTCCATATGATTGAGATTGAACAGCATTTTTACCTTGTAATAATGCTGCTTCTGCAAGTATAATTCCACCTAATATTAATCCCTGTCCACCTGAACCACTCAATCTAATTTCACACTGATTAGACATAATATCTCCCCTTTTAATATCTATCAATTATTTTTTGATATTCTTCTGTATATTCCGGTTCTGGATTTTTGTAAAATTCTCCAATAAGCGTTTTACCTTCTACCTTTTCCTTTGGAAGCTTTTCTGCTGCTTTAACATTAACCGTACCTTCTTTTAGATATTTCATCATTTCAACAGCATTACCTTTTTTATTCTTTCTTCCATAGTATGTTGGGCAAACACTTACAGCCTCAACAAATGAAAAACCTTTATTCTCTATTCCTGCTTTAACTTGTTTTTTTATCATATTAGCATGATATGCAGTGGATCTAGCTACATAAGTAGAGCCTGCTGCTTTAGCTAAATTACACAAATCAAAATTCCTATCTATATTACCATATGGTGCAGTAGTTCCCCTATCACCGGTTGGAGTAGTTGGTGAATATTGTCCCCCTGTCATACCATAAATATTATTATTAAATACAACAGTTGTTATATCGATATTTCTTCTTGCAGCATGTATAAGGTGATTACCTCCAATAGCTGCACAGTCACCATCTCCAGATATCACTATAACCTTTAAATTAGGATTTGCCATCTTTACTCCTGTAGCAAATGCTAAGGCCCTACCATGGGTTGTATGAAGGGTGTTAAAGTCCATATAACCAGGCGCTCTAGAAGAACAACCTATTCCAGATACTATACATACATCATCCTTATTATATCCTAACTCATCGATTGCATCTGTGATTGATTTCATTATAATTCCATGACCACATCCAGGACACCAAATATGTGGAAGTTTATCATCTCTAAAATATTTTTCAATTATTTTACTAGACACTTTTTAGACCTCCTTAATTTTGGCAAGTATTTCATCTGGAGTAATTAATTCTCCATTGGCTTTGCCAACTCTATATACATCAACATGCCTATTGCAAACCCTTTCAACTTCAAGAGCATACTGGCCTAAGTTCATTTCTGCTACGATCATTTTATTTGCTTTTTTAGATATCTCTTCTATTTGTTCCGATAGAAAAGGCCATATAGTCATAGGTCTAAATAATCCTACTTTTAATCCCTCTTCCCTTGCCATATCTACAGCACTTTTAGCTGACCTTGCAGTACTTCCATATGATATTATTATAGTTTCAGCATCCTCTGTCTTATATTCTTCATACATACCTATATCATCTATATTGTCATCTATTTTTCTCATTAATCTATCAAGTAGTTTTTCTGCTACTTCAGAATCATTACTTGGGAAACCAGTTTCATCATGAACTAATCCAGTTACATGAAATCGATATCCTTCGCCATATGCAGCCATTTTCGGTACCAATTGACCTTCTTTTACTCCATATGGATTATATTTATCTAATCCCTTTTCGGGTTTCATTCTATCTATAACTTCAATTTCACTTGGATCGGGAATCTCTATTTTTTCCCTCATATGGCCAATAACCTCATCAGTTAATAATACTACAGGAACTCTGTATTTTTCTGCTATATTAAATGCCTTTACAGTTAAATCAAAAGTTTCCCTAACAGATGATGGCGATAATGCTACAATGGGATGATCTCCATGGGTTCCCCATCTAGCTTGCATAACATCACCTTGGGCTGGAGAAGTTGGTAATCCAGTACTTGGACCTCCTCTTTGTACATTAACTATTACACAAGGAATCTCTGCCAATGATGCATATCCCAAGTTTTCTTGCTTTAATGAAAATCCAGGTCCACTTGTGGCTGTCATTGACTTAAGTCCTGCCAATGATCCCCCGATAACTGCTGCCATACCAGCAATTTCATCTTCCATCTGAATAAATCTACCTCCGACTTTCGGTAGTCTTAAAGATGAAATCTCCGCAACCTCAGTTGATGGAGTTATTGGGTAGCCCGCAAAAAATCTCATTCCTGCAGCTAGGGCGCCTTCCACACATGCTTCGTTGCCTTGCATCAGTTTTACTTTTTTATTTGTCATCTTTTTTACCTCCTAAATATATAGCATAATCAGGGCATCTAAGTTCACATTGACCACATTCTATACATGATTCAATGTCCTTGATATTAATTTTCCCTTCTTTTAGCTCTAATACATTCTTTGGACAAAAAGCTACACATATGCCGCACCCTTTACACCAATCAGGTTTTACTACAAGTTTATTGTCTTCTTTTTCAGTGACCACTTTTAAAAAGCCCCCTTTAAAATTGTTAAATTATTCTACAGCTCAATAATAACAGAATGTTATTGGTTTTGCAATTTTTATTTCATAATTTTAAATATTTATCAAATTTTGCAAGATTGATTTCATATTATGCAAAATATTTATCTGATTAAAGTACTTTTAATCAAAATTCCACTTTTTCATTCTCTCAATTAAATCATAATCTGTCAAATCAAAATGCAGTGGTGTTATTGAGACAAATCCCTCTTTAATGGCTTCAACATCGCTTACATCTTTATTTTCTAACTCAATTAAACTTCCCGCTAACCAATAATAATTTTTTCCCATAGGATCTTCTCTTTTTACAAAGCTATTATTATACCTTCTATTTCCTAATTCAGTCAATTTAATTCCCTTTATATCCTTATAACCTATAGATGGAATATTGGCATTTAAAATTATACTTTCTTGTTCTTTATTATCTAATATTAATCTAGCCAATTTGCAAGAATAAGATGCTGCCCCTTCATAGTTAATTTCCCCTTTTATTCCTGCTATTGACATAGCCAAAGATGGTATTCCATGAATAGCGCCTTCTATAGCAGCAGATACTGTTCCTGAATATATAACATCAGTACCAAGATTAGGTCCATTATTTATACCGGAAACAACTAAATCCGGCTTATTCGCCATTATAGTCTCTATACCTATCTTAACACAATCACTTGGTGTACCACTTATGCTCCATGCTTCTATATCATCGGGAAAATCAGTTGCTTTATCAACCCTTAAAGGCTGATGCATGGTTATGGCATGTCCTGTGGCACTTCGCTCTCTATCGGGAGCTATTACGATGACCTTTGCTATTTTTTTTAAACTTTTAGCTAATTTTTTTATTCCAATGGCATTTATACCATCATCGTTTGTAACTAATATATTCAAATATAACATCTCCTTAATATATATTTTGGTATATGTAAATAATATTATTATCTATAATTATTCGATTTATTACAGGAGTGATGACTTTTGATTCAAATTGATGATGCTGGTAGTGGTAGTCTAGTTGGTGGCACATGTATTGGAGCCACTCGTATTGAAACCAATGAATATTATTATGAAATTATTCCCATAAAATTTTATAATAAAGAATACTTCAAAGAAAAAAAATATCTTGAGTATGTTATAACTATAGTAAAAAGATTATTTGCTACCCTAAACGTTGATAAAAATGAATCTATATTAGTATGTCGGGGTTATATGTTTGACCTATTAAGAAAATGGTTTAAAGATAAAGAATATAACTTTAAAAGTGTAAAAATTGTAGATCCATTGCAGACTAAAATAGAAAACACCTTTGAAGAATATATTATATCTTTAGGTCTTCCCAAAAATTATATTAGATACACCAAATACCCCTTTCATTTCCATACTTTACTTAAATGGGTCTATTCAGACTATGAAAATAGAACTAAATTGTGTAAAAAAGGATGGAAAAGTTGGTCTAAATATGGTTACTTAGAAACATCAATATCATATGATTATATAAAAAAGTCTAACTATATCTGTTTAAAGTGTGGCAAATCCATAAAAGATAACTCCAAAATTAAAATATTAAAGTATACTAGTAATCGACCTACAAAAATATATTTACATCATTATTGTTAAAACTAAGAGGTACAGATTAAAATCTATACCTCTTTTACTTTATTTAAACAGGGTATGTTTTGTCTTCTTTGTCTAAAAGAGAATTATCTATTTTATACTTCTCTGCCTGTCTATATTGAAAGTATTTTATAGCCACTTGTGGGAATAGGGCATAAGATAAAACATCCTCATCCTGTTCTATATATTCTTTTATTTCATTTTTATAGTTTTGAAGTTGAGGTTCTAATAAATCTGCTGGCCTACCTGTATATACCTCATCATTTCCTATTATTTTTTCTTTTATTTCTTTAGATATCTCCACTGTAGGCTTACCATATAAACCCTTAACATAATTCTTTATCTCAGAGGGTACCATTTTATACCTTTCACCTAATATAACATTAAATACCGATTGAGTCCCTACCATTTGACTCATTGGGGTTACTAATGGAGGATACCCTAAGTCTTCTCTAACCTTAGGCACTTCTTCTAACACCTTTTCAAACTTATCTATTGATCCCTGTTTTTCAAGTTGGGATACTAAATTTGATAACATACCTCCAGGAACTTGATATATTAAAGTCTTAGCATTTACACCTAGTACCTTTGGATTTAGAATACCAGACTTCATATATTTTTCTTTTATAGGTCTAAAATATTCTGCTATTTCATTTAATAAGTTCAAATCTAAACCTGTATCATATGGGGATTTCTGTAGTGAAGCCACCATAGGCTCTGTAGCCGGTTGACTTGTACCATTACCAAATGGAGATAGAGCAGTATCTATAATATCAATACCTGCTTCAACTGCCTTCATATACATTTGATTTGCTATTCCACTTGTAAAGTGGGAGTGCATTTCAATAGGTACCTTAACATTAGCTTTTAACTCCTTAACTAACTCTTCTGCTTCATAGGGTAATAAAATACCTGCCATATCTTTTATACAAATAGAATCGGCCCCTTCTTTTTCCATTTCCTTTGCTAGGTTTA
The DNA here is from genome assembly GCF_037577855.1 of Dethiothermospora halolimnae. Taxonomy (NCBI): domain Bacteria; kingdom Bacillati; phylum Bacillota; class Tissierellia; order Tissierellales; family Thermohalobacteraceae; genus Dethiothermospora; species Dethiothermospora halolimnae. The sequence continues at coordinate 16,731 of NZ_JBAKFX010000040.1, forward strand.
CGTAATAATTAATATTATGTACAGGACTTACAGTATATGATATTGCTGTTTGAGCATGCCCTCCAGCTTTTTTAGTAGCCCTTATTGAAGTTCTTAGATTTCTAACATCATTTAATGCATCAAATATTCTAATTATGTCAATTCCATTTTCAACAGATTTTTTCACAAACTCCTCTACAACATCATCTGGGTAATTTTTATACCCTAAAAGATTTTGGCCCCTTAATAACATTTGTAACTTTGTATTTTTAACTTTCTTACGAATTTTCCTAAGTCTTTCCCATGGATCTTCATTTAAAAAACGTAAGCATGCATCAAAAGTTGCTCCCCCCCAAACTTCAAGGGCATGGTATCCCACTTTGTCCAATTTTTCTAATATAGGTAACATTTCTTCAGTTTTCATTCTTGTTGCAATTAAAGACTGATGACCATCCCTTAATATTGTTTCTGTTATTTTTACATTAGCCATTTAATAACCTCCTAATTTTTCTTTTCAACCCCAAGTAAAATTGGTGGTTTGTTTTTTTGATTTATGAAATTAAATTTTAATACATTAAATTCTTTTTGGTCAATATTACTTAAAAACTTCAATACCTCTTTTTTTTCATCTTCTCCACCTTCATGGCCATAATATAACACTACCAATAGTATTCCATTATTATTTAGTAACGATAACCCCTGTTTTATTGCAGATATTGTAGTGTCAGGTTTTGTAATAATACTATGGTCTCCCTTTGGTAAATATCCCAGATTAAATATTAGTAAATCTACTTTCTCTTTAATATAATCAAACATTTTTTCATGTCCATCTTTAATTAATTTGACCCTATTTAATAATTTATTTTCCACTAATCTATCACGGGTGTTATCTATAGCTTTCTGCTGAACATCAAATCCATAAACTTTTCCACATTTTCCCACTTTAGAAGCTAAATAAAGGGTATCATAACCATTTCCAACTGTTCCATCTACAACTACATCCCCTTCTTTAACTTTTAAATCTATAATATGTTTTGCAATTTCAGTAGCTTTTATAAAATATCTAGCTTGCAAAAGAATCTCTCCTTATTTACAACATTTTTTTGAAAAAAAGTCTGGTAAATCACATATTAATATTTTATTATTTTTTGTACTATTGGATACATTAAAATCTATCTTTTCTTCATTTGTTTCCATAAACCCTTTTTTTAGTAAATATTCACTATATCCTAAGAAATATATTTGAAGCAAACCTTTTCTTAAACAATAGTTAAACGTAGCTCTTATTAGTCCATCTCCAAGGTCTTTTCCTCTAAACTTTTCTTTTATTATTATATAGTCTAAAGTACCAAAGTCATTGTAGCTGGATATGCCACAAACCCCATTAATTTCATTATTATCTTTAATTATATATATTACATCGCTATTAGAGTTTGAGTATAAACCCTTTTCTATTATTTCTAAAACTTCTTTGGTGTCCTCATTTTTCATTTTTCTACTTATTATCATTTATATCCCCCAAATACATGTTAAAATCAATTACATTATATTAAAAAAAGCAATATTTTGAAAGGTAAAAAGAAAAAAACGTTATAAAGATTTATAACGTTTTTTTCTTTTTTAAATAATCTACTTCCTTTTCTGTTAGTTTTCTCCATTTACCCACTTCTAAATTTCCCAGTTCAATTGTCCCTATAGCTACTCTTTTCAATGTTACAACGGGATGACCTATTTCTTTACACATTTTTCTAACCTGCCTGTTTCTACCTTCATGAATTTTTATTTCAACTAAAGATTTATTGTTAAATTTTCTTAAAATTTTAATGCTAGCTTTTGATGTTTTATATCCATCAATAATAAGTCCATTTTCAAATCTATTAATTTCTTCTTGGGTAGGAACCCCCTTAACCTTTGAAACATATGTTTTATTTACTTCATGCTTAGGGTGGGTAAGTTTATATGTCAGATCTCCATCATTGGTTAATATTAATAATCCTGATGTGTCATAGTCTAGTCTCCCAACAGGATAAATCCTTTGATTTACCCCCTCTATTAGGTCTATAACCGTTGGTCTATTAAATTGATCCGATACTGTTGTAACATATCCTGTGGGTTTATTTAATAATATATAAACTTTTTCCTCTTCTAAAAATATTTTTTTATCATCCACAGAAACCGTGTCTTTATTAATATCTACCTTGTACCCTAGTTCATTTATTATTTTGTTATTTACTTTAACCCTATTGTCTAAAATAATTTTTTCAGATTTACGTCTAGATGCTATTCCACATTTAGCCATATACTTTTGTAATCTCACAATATCCCTTCCTTTAGCCTTTGTTTCTTGTCTCGTATATACTATAATATATAATTTTTAAAAGACTATATATATAGTTTATAATAGTTTTTCATTATATATATCTAGTAAATTCATCCTATTTATTTTATTACCTATTTCTTTTATATCAATAGTATATAATCCTAATTCTTTCATTCTATTAAAATAAAGGGAGCCAGCAAATGTATACCTTTTCTTAAGAGCTTCTCTACTCTTAATTTCTTCATTAGCATATGCTATTATATCACCTATTGCTAAATTTCTAGGAAGCTCTAATAAAGGTATTCCTAAACTTAACCTAACACTATTGTGACCAGCTAAGGATCCCGTTGAAATTGCTTCAGTGTGTCCCACAAATAGACCCGATTTTTCTCCTGCACATAACAAATTATCTACACCTTTAACCTTCATAGAATTATTTCTAGGGGCTATGGATAAATACCTAACAGAGTTTCCGATACCTCCTGAATAAGGATCTTCATATCTTGCATTTTCTAACCCCTTTATCTTTCTTAGCTTTTCTAGGGGATAGAAGGGAGTCATTAGTTTAGCATGCCCTGTATCTAAGAGAATTATATTTTCTGCAAATTCCTTTAGAGAATATTGTTGACAAACTTTCATATCTAATTTTTCCATTTTTATATCTTCCTTAGGTACTGGCAGTATTACGACCCCATCTCTATCCAATTTCTTTCTTATTTCTTCACTTAATGAGTCCTTATTTAATTTACAAGAACCACTAAATGCTCCATAGGACTCATCTCCCCGTTGTCCCAGTATGTCTTCAACTCCAGCTCTTTTACTAATGCTTATTCTGGGTCCAAAAGAAGGACATCTTAAAATACACATTGAACATCCATTACCATATTTCAAACAATTTCCCATAGGCCCAGTTGAACCTGTAGTTTCTATATAAACATCTCCCTTTATAGTTGAACCGTCTGCTAAAATTATACCTTCTATTCTATTCTTTTTAACTATAACATCATTGGCTCTGGCTTTCAACCTAATATCTATACCATTATTTAAAAGTAATTTTCTTACCATAGGTTCCACCTTAGTTACATCATATAAAGAAGCATGTTTATGTCCAGGGAAATCTATATCTTTATGTCTAGAAGCATTATCAGTTATTTCAAACAATTCTCCTGCTCCAAGATAGGTATTTTCTTCCGCGGCAGTATATCTACCGTTATTTCTCATTATTCCCCCAACATTACCCAATCCAATCAACATATCCGTTTTTTCAATTAATGTAACTGAGGCCCCTGCCTTTTTAGCGGTTAATGCGGCCGCACAACCAGACCATCCGCCTCCAATTATTACTACTCTAGTCAATTGAAATCCTCCCTTCAATAACTTCTCTAACATCCAATTGTGTTTTACATGTTTTAACTAAAGATCCATCTTTCAAACGAACTGTACACGAGCCACATACCCCTTCTCCGCAACATATATCATTATTATTTGTAGCTGTTAAATATGGATCTATATTAAGATCATCAAGAATTTTTATTATGGAATCATGTAACAGGTCTGAACCGCCACTATAAACCAAACTGGTTTCCTGACTATTTAATATGTCCTTTACCAATTGTTTTTCCTTTAGTGAATCCAAATTTGTTTCTATTATTTTTATATCTAACCCTTTTATATAATCTTTGATAAATATTTTTTCTACCCTACCTTTATCTACTATTAACGTAATCTTATTTCCATTTTTAATTAACTTTTTCATAACTAATACCGATGGTGCTTGAGCAATTCCTTTGGTTACAATAAGGCAATGACTATTTTTCACAGCCTTTAAATACTTTATTCCAAACAATCCATTCCAATAGGGTCCCCTTACCATTAATTTCCCTGTAGCTAAATCTAACTTTTTTGTTTTAGTACCTACAATTTGATAAGCTATATAAATATAACCATTTATTTCATCGGTATCCATTATTGACATTGGAACATCATAATATGTCTCATCACTAATATTTCTTAAAAATACATATGCACCGGGTTCTTTAAGTTGACGTGCTAATGTTTTTGTCACTTTTAGTTTTACTATTTTACATTGATCATTAATATCTATTTTATCCTCAATATTTGTTATAAACTTTTCTCTACCATTCTTACTTTTATTCCCGTTCATCACATATTCTTGATATACACAGACCCCTTTCCAATGACAATCGCAAAATTCTTTTCCTTGTAAATGGGAGCAAGTTATACAATCATTGGTATCAGCTAAATAACAAGGACAAAATTCACTACCCACATCTACACAATCTAATTTATTATGTTTCAAAAAATGCTCCTCCCTTCGATTAAAAATTCCCTTATAATATTAAAATATTTTTAATACCATTTTTTTGTTACAAAAGTTTGTAAATAGAAACAAAGGCAACTTCGGCGCTTCTTTGTTCAGTGCAGAGTGCAAGGTGCAGAGAGCAGGGAATTGGTGATCCTATAAGGGATGCTCACCTAATTTTTTATAAAAAAATTAATTTTTATATGCAACAAAAAAACGGCTTTCGCCGTTTAAAATATATTTTTAATATAATCCATTATTTTATCGAAGGTTCCTTTTTCTTTAATATCTCTATTTGTCAATAGTGGGGCACTACCTATAAGATTTCCATTTAAATATGCTTCTATCTTTCCAATCTTTTGACCTTTAGATACGGGTGCATTGAGATTTTCAGGTGATTTTATTATTGTTTTAATCTTTCCCTTCTCACCATCTGTTAATGGAATAATAAAATCTTTTCCTGCTACAATAGGCACATAACCTTTTTTTCCATTACATATAGGAATACTTCTTATATATTGATCTTGGCTGTATATCACCATAGGTGTATAATTTTTAAATCCATAATCAAAAAGATTATAACAATCATTAAACCAAGAATAGTCATTTAGTACCACAGCTATTAACTGCATATTATCTTTAGTGGCACTGGAGACTAAACACCTTCCTGCTACCCTTGTATAGCCTATTTTTACACCGTCCCCTCCACCATACTGCCATAGGGTCTTATTTTTATTATAAAAATATTTATTCTTTTCCCTATTTGAAACCCATAACTTAGTTTTACATATATCCCTAAATTTCTTATTTTTCATTGCTGCCCTTGTAATAAGAGCTAAATCATATGCTGTGGTGTAATGGTTATTATTATGGAGTCCGTGGGGATTAGTAAAATTAGTTTTATATGCGCCTATTTTCTTAGCCTTTTTATTCATCATTTTAATAAAATTATCCACAGATCCCCCTATATGGTTAGCTATGGCCACTGCTGAATCATTACCCGATCTAAGCATTAATCCATATAACAAATCCTCTAAAGAGATTTTCTCTCTTTTATATAAATAAATACTGGATCCCTCAACTCCAACACTATTTTTATCTATCTTAACTATATCATCTAAATTACCATTCTCTAAAGCAACTAAAGCAGTCATAATTTTTGTAGTACTGGCCATTGGTAATTTTTTATTTATATTATTTTTATACAATATTCTTCCTGAATTTCTTTCCATCAATATTCCACTGGCACCTGATATATTAGGACTTTTAGCATATACAGGAACAGATAATATTAAAATCATTGATATAATAATTAGATAACAGTTAAATTTTTTCAATACATTCAATATAATCACTCCATTTTTCATCATCATTATTAGTATGGCATACTCCAATTCTTTCATACAAGAAATTAAAGGAAACATAAAATTTTGATAATAAAAATAGAAAGCAGTCTTTTCTGCTTCCTATTTTTATTCTTCTTCATCTTCATCTTTATTCTCAGTATTTTCTTTGTTCTTTTTCTTATTTTTTTTATTATTTATCATACTTTGGAGTCCACTAGTAAACTTAGGTATAGTTTCTAATACATTGGATAGAATATTAGATCCCTGATCCACAGGCAATAATTTCATTTGTCCATGACCAACAACTATAAAGGCAACAGGTTGCACCGATACCCCCGCTCCACTTCCTCCTGCAAAGGGATATTTGCTTTTAGATTCCTCTTGATTAGGATCATCTTCTATTTTCCTTTTGCCATTATACTCACCACCACCTGCTGCAAAGCCAAAGGAAACCTTAGAGATTGGAATTATTACAAGTCCATCGGGGGTCTCAACCGGATCCCCAACAATCGTGTTTACATCTACCATATCCTTTATACTTTCCATTGATGTTTCCATTAAACTCTCTATAGGATGATTAGACATCTTTAACACCACCTTTTAATATTGCTTTTAAAACTTTAATCCCTGCAATAATAATATAAACTAATCTCATCTTAATTATACAGTCAAAATCAATATCAAACGTTTTTTTATTAAATTCTGGTATCACATTTATTTTAGGGTTTTTTATCTCTTTATCTTTTAAAAAAAAACTAAAAAATAAACCTTTTATTGACCATATACCACCTGAGACCACTGCAGTTAATGCAGCATCCCCAAGACCTAATCTAGTTTCCCAAAACATCTTAGTTATACTTATACTGTCATTTATATAGTAAATGGCATCGGAAAATTTCTCATGGTACTCTTTAATCTTTTCTATTTTTTCTATAATATTTTCCAAAGTTATAATATCTTTTTTTGAAGATACATTTTTTTCCTTTTTACCCGATTCAAACTTTTCTAATATTTTAAATGCTAACCCATCTTCCATATTAACTGTTTCTATAAATGGTAATTTTACCTTGATATTTATTAATCCTTTGATAAACATAAATCTTATTTCTATATTGTCATCCTTCTCTTGCTTACATATCTTTAGATTTATATAGAAGGGTAGAAATAAAAGTAGAAAAATTAATATAATAATAACACCAATAACTACCAATAAAGTCATCTCCTATGATTTTAATACTCCCGATAGTTATTTTTCCCAAAAAAAGAAAAAATAACACAAGTTTTATGTGTTATTTTCTTCTCCTGTAATGTCTTCTAAGTCTTCATCTATTTTTTCTATCTCTTTAATCTCAGGTAATTGGTCTAAACATGTAAGACCAAAATGTTTTAAAAAGTTATCTGTAGTTCCGTAAAGTTTAGGCCTTCCTGTTTTATCTAGACGACCTACTTCTTTGACTAAATTCTTCTCAATTAATGTACTTATTGACTTGTCACATTTAACCCCTCTGATTTCCTCGACTTCTATTCTAGTAATAGGTTGTTTATAGGCTATTATTGATAGGGTTTCTAATGCAGCATTTGACAGCTGTTTATCTTTTTTAGGAGTACACAATTTACTTATAAAATCAAAATGTTCTGACCTTGTACTTAGTTGATAACTATTATCTATCTGTATTATCTGTATCCCCCTTCTATAGTAATTAAACTCGTTAATCATTTCATCTAGTACTTCTTTCAAATATTTTTTATCTAAATCTAAAACCGTAGATATTTCTTTTATTTCTAAAGGTTCTCCCCATACAAACAATAGTGCTTCAATCACTGATTTAACTTCTCTTTTATCCATAATATTCACCTCAACTACTTGTCCTCGGTTCTTTTATGCTGATTAAAATACTGTCAAAATTATTTTCTTGGACTATATTTATTTTCTTCTGCTTTATTAATTCCAATATTGCTAAAAAAGTAACAACTATTTCTACTTTATTAAATTTATCTTGAAATAATTTTTTAAACTCGATTTCCCTTTTCTTGTTCAATGTATTTAAAAGATTTTTCATCCCCTGCTCTATAGTTATTTCATCTCGTTCTATAGTTGCTATATTGAGTGTTTTATTATCTTTTTTCTTTTCTTCTATTATTTTTACCATAGCATCAATTATATCATCTAAATTAACATTTTCTAATTTTATCTCGTCTTTTTCAACAAACATTTCTATTTCTTCTTTAGGCTTATAATATACTTTTTGTTGAGCTTTTTCCTTAGTTTTTAATTCCTCAGCAACATTTTTATATTTTTTATACTCTATCAGTCTTCTAATTAATTCTTCCCTTGGATCAACTTCTTCCATCTGTAACTGTTCTCCATCATCTTTCTTCATCTTAGGTAAGAGCATTCTTGACTTGATTTCCAGTAATGTTGCAACCATTAATAGAAATTCACTTGTTACATCTAAATCTAATTCCTTCATTTTTTCTATATATGAAATATATTGTTCAGTGATTTCAGCGATAGGAATATCATATATATCAATTTCCGATTTTTCTATAAGATGATATAACAAATCAAAGGGTCCTTCGAAAGACTCTAATATAACTTTATATCCCATTATTACAACTCCTGTCTTATATTGTAATTCACTTAATTATAAAAAATATCTACCTATGTTATCTATTATATCAAGTCCAAAATTAACCAATGGCCAAAGAATCTCATCTATGGTGTTAGTAATAACAAGTATAATTAATATCAAGTAAAGGTATCTCTCATATCTATACACCTTCATCTCATATTTTGTAGGTAATAAGCTTGCCACAATCTTAGAACCATCTAAAGGTGGAAAGGGCAAAAGATTAAATATTCCCAGTACAATATTATATATTATAGCAGATATAAGTACTTGATTCATTATACTATTAATAAATTGATATTTAATTAATAATACCCTTAACACACTAAAAGATATAGCTAAAATAAAATTCATAAGTGGTCCTGCGAAAGATGTAATAATCATACCTTTCTTTCGATTTTTAAAATAGCTAGGATTAATTGGAACGGGCTTTGCCCATCCAAAGCGAGCAAATATTAATAATAAAAGTCCTATTATATCCACATGTTTTATTGGATTTAATGTTAATCTACCACTTTCTTTAGCAGTTGGATCTCCTAACTTATATGCTGCATATCCATGGGCCAACTCGTGAAATGTCATAGCTATTAGTAATCCTGGAAGTGCTATTAATATTTCATAAATATTAAAGTTCAATTTTTAGTCACCTACACTTTCTCCTGTATTATGTAAAACAAAAATCATCATCATATATAAGTATATATAATAATCACCAAAAAATAAATACTAGATACATTTTATAATTTTATTAATAAAATTACAAATGTATCTAGTAAATAATGAAATATTTAATTTATAACATACTTTTTAAAGATTTTCTTAAATATGAAAAATACCGATGCTTTATTAACTTCTCTATCTGTTAATAAACTTGTTCTTCCCATTTCTTTTCCGTCTATGGAGTATATTATCTCTCCCACCTTAGCATTTTTTTCTAAAGGAGCTTGTAACTTATCAGGTAATATAATTTTTTTATCTATATTTTTAGATTGTCCTTTCTTAAGTAATAAGCTTAAATTTTTTTCTATAACTATATTTACTTGTTCTATTTCTCCCTTATCCACATCCATTTTTCTTATTATAGAACCTTTTTTGGCTATTTGTAAAGAATCATAGTTGGCAAAACCATAATCTAATAATTTTTTAGTTTCATTAAATCTTATTGTACTCGTTTCACTTCCTAATACAACACTGATTAATTTTAGATTTCCCCTTTTAGCAGATGCGGCTAGGCAGTGTCCCGCTTTACTTGTATATCCTGTTTTAAGTCCATTGATTCCTTTATATTTATTTATTAGACGATTGGTGTTTGTTAATTGTTGGGTTACATCCTTTTCCTTACCAACCTTTATGCTACTCATCCAAAGAGTCAACCAATTGTGGATTTTAGGGTGCTTAAGTAACTCTTTAGCCATTAAACTAATATCGTAGGCAGTTGTATAATGATTTTCATGGGGAAGTCCTGTAATATTCATAAAGTTAGTATTATTCATTCCCAATTCCTTAGCTCTAGTGTTCATCATTTTTACAAATAACTCTTCACTTCCTGCTATATACTCTCCTAGAGCCACTGCACAGTCATTGGCAGAACGCAAAGATATAGCCCTAATCAAATGTTCCACTTTCTGAGTTTCTCCCTCTTCTAAGTATACTTGACTTCCACCCATCCCAGCAGCATTTTCACTTACTACAACTTCATCTTGAAGAGTTATACGATTTTCATCAAGGGACTCCATAGTTAATAATAAAAGCATTATCTTAGTTATACTGGCTGGAGGTAATTTTTCATTAATATTCTTTTCATATATTATCTCTCCAGACTCTGCATCTATTAATATAGCAGATTTAGCTTTTACATCGAAGGCTTCTTCGGCATAACTAAAACTTGTTATAAAAGCCAACAATAATGTTATTACTAAAGTTATAGAAACTATTTTTTTTCTCATGTCGCTCCTCCTTATCTGTTTTATAACTTTAGGTTATCCTCTTTTATTGTATGTTATGCAAAATAAAGGAGTAAAAAGATTATAATCTTTTTACTCCTTTATTATCAACTATACCGTATATTAACTTTGGTTTTTTATCATTGTTTGCTTTTACATCTATTATTTTCTTTAAACTAAAACTGACTTTTTCCCCAGTGTTTATATCGTTACTATGAATATAAGCTAGTACATCACCTTTATTAACCTTATCTCCTACCTTTTTATTTAGGATAATTCCAGCCGATAAATCTAAAATACTATCCTTAGTTTCCCTACCAGCCCCAAGGGATAATGCACATTTGCCTACTTTTTCAGCATTAATCGAAGTTATATATCCTTCCTTTTCACTTTCAACTTCTATTATATGTTCTGCCTTTGGTAATAATTCGGGGTTTTTGACATATTCAACATCTCCCCCCTGGGCCTCTACAAACTCCAATAATTTCTCATATGCTTTTCCGTTTTCTATAACCTCTACTAGCATCTTTCTTCCCTCTTCAATATTATCCACAATATTCCCAAGTAATAATAGCCTTGAACCTAGGGTTAAACAAAGTTCAACTAAATCTTTGGGACCTCTATTTTGTAAAGTTTCTATTGCTTCTTTAACCTCGATAGCATTCCCAACTGCATAGCCTAATGGTTCATTCATATTCGATAAAACAGCTACAGTATTTCTATCCATGCTATTACCTATATCAACCATTTCCTCCGCCAATAAAAATGCATCATCAAGATTCTTCATAAAAGCTCCACTACCAACTTTAACATCTAATACAATTGCATTGGAACCAGATGCTAATTTTTTACTCATTACACTACTTGCTATTAAAGAAGTATTATCTACAGTAGCTGTTACATCCCTAAGGGCATATAATTTTTTATCCGCTGGAGCTATGTTAGCTGTCTGACTACATACAGCAAGGTTTATATTGTTAACATTTCCTATAAAGTCTTCCCTTTTAAGAGCTATTTTAAAGTTCTTAATTGATTCTAATTTATCTAGTGTACCACCGGTATGACCTAGTCCCCTTCCAGACATTTTAGCCACAGGTAAACCACAAGCCGCAACCATTGGACCTAAAACCAGGGTAGTTTTATCTCCAACTCCACCGGTACTATGTTTATCAACTTTTATTCCCTTTATAGCTGATAAATCAATAGTTTCACCAGAATTCAACATTGCTTTAGTCAAATCCACAGTTTCCCGTTTATTCATTTTTCGAAAGAAAATAGCCATAAGTAAGGCTGAAACTTGATAATCTGGTATTTTACCATCGGTATAGCCCTTAACAAAAAAATCTATTTCTTCCTTTGTTAATTCATGACCTTCTCTCTTTTTTTCAATAATATCATACATTCTCACTATAAACTCACCTCAGCAATAATTCCTTTAACTAGTTTTATAAATTTAGGTCTTGTTTCAGCAGCTACTTTTACCACCTCTTCATGACTTATAGATTCTATTTCATCGGCTATAGCCATATCTGTTACACAAGAAATTCCTAATACATCTAAACCTGCATGATTTGCCACTATAACTTCTGGTACTGTAGACATTCCTATAGTATCTCCACCTATTTTTCTTAACATTCTAAGCTCTGCCTTTGAAAAATAATATGGTCCACTTATTGATGCATATACACCACTTTTAACTTCAATATTAAGTTTTTTGGCAGTATCCTTCGCAAGAATTCTTAAATCTTTATCATAGGCATTTGACATATCCGGGAATCTCGGTCCCAATTCATCATGGTTTTTACCCATAAGAGGATTGTCCCCTGTAAAATTAATATGATCATCAATTATCATCAATGCACCTGGATACAGTTCTTTATTCATTCCTCCACAAGCATTAGTTACCAAAAGTTTATCTATTCCCAAAGCCTTCATTACTCTTACCGGGAATGTAACCTCTTGCATAGTATATCCTTCATAATAATGGAATCTCCCTTTCATCGCAATAACTTTTTTACCTTCTAGTGTCCCCATTACTAACTTACCTTCATGTCCCTCCACAGTAGATACAGGGAAATTAGGTATCTCTTCGTAATTTATTATTATTGGATTCTCTATTTCATCAGCAAGGGTTCCTAGACCGGATCCCAGGATTAGTCCTAAATCAGGTTTGAAATCTGTTTTAGTTTTTATATAATCCCTTGCTTCTTTAATTTTTATTAATAAATTGTCCATATTCATCCTCCTAGCTATATATTTTTAACTATCTCTCTAACTAATTTAATAAATTGCTCCCTTACCCTTTCAGAAGTTTCTATTACTTCTTTATGGTCTAAAGGTTGCTCTAATATTCCTGATGCCATATTTGTTATACAAGAAATTCCTAAAACATCTATATTTCCGTGATTTGCTACAATAACTTCTGGAACCGTGGACATTCCAACTGCATCTCCCCCTAAAAATCTTGCCATCTTAACCTCAGAAGGAGTTTCATATGATGGTCCTGGCATAAACATATATGTACCCTCTTTCAGTTTTATACCTATATTTTTAGCTGATTTTCTTCCAATTTCTATTAGCTCATTGCTATAGGCATTTGACATATCTGGAAATCTTGGTCCTAACTCATCATGATTTTTTCCAATAAGAGGATTATCAAAGGCAAAATTAATATGATCCTCAATAAGCATTAAGTCTCCTGGCTCAAAGGATTCATTTGCCCCTCCAGCTGCATTCGTTACAATGATCTTACTAACACCAAGGGCTTTCATAACTCTTACTGGAAAAGTCACTTCTTCTAAAGTATATCCTTCATAATAGTGAAATCTTCCCTGCATTGCTATAACATTTTTCCCATTTAATTTGCCGATTACTAATTGTCCTTTATGACCTTTTACCGTGGAAACTGGAAAATTAGGTATGTCACTATATTTTATCCTAATATCTTCTTCTATTTCCTCTGCTAAAGGTCCTAAGCCAGACCCTAGTATCATACCAATGTCTGGTTTAATATTAATCCTTTCCTTTATAAAATCCCTACTAGTATTTATTTTATCCAATAAATTCATCTAATATCTCCTTTCTATTTTGATTCCTTCTCTTTATTTTTGAAACTATAAGACTAGGGGAAAGTTTTTTATTATTTTATCTATTCCCCAAGTTAAATATGTATTTAGCCTCTACAGTTTATATTGTTATTATACCCATAAACTCCATGGTTTTAATAAAAAATCAAACCCACCTACTTAGGTGGGTTAGGCCCTTGGATGAGCCTTTTTATAAACATCCTTAATTTTACTCTCAACTATTTGAGTGTATATCTGAGTAGTAGATATATCCGAATGCCCTAGCATTTCTTGGACTGACTTTAGATCTGCCCCATTCTGAATTAAATGTACCGCGAAGGAATGTCTTAAAGTATGGGGTGTTATTTTTTTATTTATATTAGCTTTTTTAGTATAGGATTTTATTATTTTCCAAAATCCCTGTCTAGTTAATCTTTTACCATGATAATTAACAAATAGGGCACTTTCAATATTATTTTTTATAAATGAATTTCTATGATTACTAACATAATCCCTCAACATCTCAATGGCCATTTTACCTATAGGTATTATTCTTTCATTTGTACTTTCCCTAGAGCACATAATAAATCCCATATCAAGATTTATATCTTCCATATCAAGTTTGATTAATTCAGATACCCTTATTCCAGCTGCATATAACAACTCCAACATAGCACGATCTCTAACTCCCTTTGGACTATTTATATCAGGTTGTTCTAATAATATTTCCACTTCTTTTAAAGTTAAAATATTAGGTAACTTTTTCTCCTGCTTAGGGGATTGCAAATTAATAGTTGGATCTTTAGACACCTTACCTATATTTAATAAAAATTGGTAAAAAGATCTTATGGAAGCCAAACTCCTAGATATGGTAGAAGCTGCTCTTCCTTTCTTCTGAAGATACATTAAATATGTGATAATGGCTGTTTTATTTACTTGATCTATACTATCATAATCATTTTCCTTAATGTATTCTTTAAATTGCCTTAAATCTCTGTTATAAGACTCTAGAGTATTTTCTGATAAACCTTTTTCGTCTTCTAAATAAACAATAAAATCTTGTATCATATTCATATCAATTATTTCCCCTTCTATTTTCCTCTAGAGTATACAATTCAACAAAAAAATCAAAAATCCTTCAATTTATTTCATTTTTATATCCCAAAATAAAAATATATCATTTTTTTTAAGTAATATAAAATATTTTTATTATATAAATTATGTGACAAAACTAACTTGGAATTACCTTTAGGCATATCTGTCATGTCTTTCAACTCTAAAGTATTTAATAAATTATTTATCAAATTGGGTAATATCAATCCAATTATAAGTAAAACAATAAATATTCTAACAAATAAAAAAAATATATTAATTTTTCCATTCATATTATCACCGATTATGTTATATATCCTGATGTTAACTTCATAAATATAGGTGTAATATAAGCTTCAAAAAAACTACCAATGCAAAGTAACACTGTTATCATCAATATGGTCAATGTATATTGAAGAACTATATTTAAGTAATTATAGGTTACTTTCTTTTTAATTTTATTTTTTAACATAGTTAATGAAAATTTCATAGAAATAACCGAAATTATTATCAATCCCGGTATTATAAAAATATTCTGAGGAAATACAGCAAGAGCTGAAAATAGAAACCCCTTTATTCCCAGTTGTTCTATTAAAAATCCCACCGTAAAACCTATTACAAAACCTCTTAATATTAGTATTAAGAGCACAATAGGTAGTCCTATTACTATGATACCTAAAAACCACATCAAGGCTATGGTTTGTATATTATTTAATAAAGATTGTTTTAATAAAGTTAAACTACTTATGGCATCTTGATCTAATATTTTAAAAAAAGAATTCAAAAAACCTATTAAGCTATCTTTTTGTCCTTCATTTAGAACCTTTATTGTAATAGCCCCCGTTGAAATTCCTATCATAATAAATAAAATTGAAATTAAATATAGTATTGTGTTACTCTTCAAATGTTCTTCAAAATGTTTCTTTAGATTTATAAGCAAGATTATCCCCCTTCCATAGAATCTCTTATAAAATTCTATGGAAAATCGGGGGATTTTATTACCATTAATTTTGTATATTTATAATTCTTCTTTTAAAATTTCTTTTAACTTTAATAATCCAATGATAGTCTTACTATCTGCAATTTCTCCATTGTTAATCTTTTCCATTAAATCTTCCAATTTCATTTTTACTATATCAATGTATTCATCATTTTCTGGTTCAGCCACACCTTTTTTTAATTTACGAGCTAGAAATAAATGCATTTTTTCATTAGAATAGCCGGGGGAAGTATAAAATTCTAACAGAAATTTCACCTCTGAAGCTGTAACCCCTGTTTCTTCCTTTAATTCTCTTATAGCACATCTAGTTGGGTCTTCACCTTTTTCTAAGCTACCTGCCGGTATCTCTAAGGATTCATCTTCTATGGCCTTTCTAAATTGTTTTACTAATATTATTTCTCCCTCTTCAGTTATCGGTATGATTGCTACTGCTCCAGGATGCTCTACGATCTCTCTTTTAGTGTATTTTTTATCCGGTAATTCAACAGTATCTAATCTAAGATTTAAAACCTTACCTTCATAGATCTTTTCACTTTTCATTGTTTTTTCTTCATAAGTCATAAAAATAACCTCCTAAATGGAATAAACATGGACAAACTATCATAGTATAGACTATAGCTACTACATTTAATTATACAATTCTTTATAAGTTTGTAAAGTCTATTTAAGGGGGACATTATTATGTATATTCATTTATCAACCAATAAATTAGTTCTAATAGGAAAAGCTAAAGATATATTTCCTCTCATATCTAATTTATCAAAAAAGTATACTACATTGCAAGATTATAAATACAATATTAAAAAAAATCACATACATAACTAGCAACGGCCCCTATGGAAGTAAAGAAGTCTTTATCATCATCATAGTATCTTCCCATAGTCGTAACATCCAGGTCAAAATGCTCTAAAGCTTTTTTTATTTCTTCGCCTTTTCTATATAGTATATTATGTTTATTTAATATATTTGTGTTTTTAATTTGATTTTTTATAAATTTATTTTTATCATCACTTAGTTTAGGTAAAACTAAATTGGTCCTTGAACATATTATTTTATTTAATACGGTAATGGTATGATGACTTATACCCTTATGTCTTGTTCTTTTATCAGCAAAACTTATTCTAGGAATTATATACCCTTGACCATCTAATTTATTGACTCCATCTAATATATACCCCTGTTCAATTCCAGTGAAACCATATTTAGTTCCAGTACCAACTATACCAGGTCCCATAGTAACTATAACTATATCACTATTAAGGACTTCTTTTGCACATATTAAACCAGTATATATATTTACACATTCAAAATCCCCCCCAAAGGCATGACCTATAGTTATAGTATTATTAATTATACCCTTTTTCTTAAGTTCTTTTACAATAAAACTAAATTTAATTGGCAATGCTCCTCCATCAGTCATAATATAATTAATTTTTAGATTTGGTTTTAAAAACTTTATTATAGCTGCAGTTGGAGCCAACATACTATGTAAAGACCCCACTAATACTTTTAAACCATCAAGACTTTTAAAAGAATTGATTTTTTCATGAAATTTACTCCCCTGTTCTTCTGAAACTAAAGTTCTCAGTTGATATGGAGTATATCTTAACTTCATTATATGTCCTTGTCCATAATTTTTTCTTTCCTTGATGCTTTTGTTATTCATTACAAAGTGATACCCCCCAGATCCGAGGGATAGATCCATTGCAGTTGTATTAACCGTAACTATATCTCCTACATTTATTTTTCCAATAATATTGTTATAACTAATCACCTTTGACTTTACACCTTTTATATTGACTTCACCAATGGTAATGTCATCATCCTTATCTATTATTCTTTCTATAGCTGTTTCTTTATAATTAAGCAAGATATCACTCCCCCTATTATTTTCCCAAATCATCTAAATACTTTAATACCTTATTATTTTCTATTATCCTACTATAAGAATAGAACTCAGATAAAATATGAAGAACTATTAAAAATAGGCAGTAAATAACCTTATATCGTAAAGACATGGTATAAGCACAATATACTCCTAGAGTAAATCCTAAAGAATTTGAACCAACATCTCCAAGCATCCCTTTGCCCCTTAAGTCCAAGGGTAAATATATAAGTGTTATTCCTATGGCTAAAAATATTATAATTTCAAACTCAAATCCTTCTGATGTATATAATAATAAGAGAGCTGCTACCAGAAAAGTTTTTATAGCTCTTCCCGGTCTTAGATCAAACAGATTAATTAAATTAGTAAATAAGGATATTAAAATAAGATCAGTAACTAACTCTATAATACTATTATATATATAGAGAGAAATCACCAGTGCAGATATTCCTCCAACTATTGCTTTTAATCCCCCAGTAGTTAAAGTTCCATTTAATAATGAGGTTATGTGACCTTTAAAACCTTTGATATCTTTACTTCCTATTAAATCATCTATTATACCAATAAAAGCCATTAAAACTAAAAACATAATATATATATTAATTATACTATCTCTAATATCTAATAAGTTTCCAAATAAATAACATAAAAAAAATTGATTCAAAACAAAAATAATACCTAATCCTATTGGAACCTCTCTATTTTTGTAGTTTTTCTGAACACAGCCATTATCTAATAAACATTTATAAATAAAGGGGAGGGTTAATAATGTTATAATCATTGCACTTATTAGTGCTATAAAATTTATTAACAAATTTTATTCACCTCTATATATTAATACCATTAAAGTTTTTAAAATATTTATAAACTGCTTTCCCCTATGTATAAATCCTGATATGTTTCTTTCTGTTTCCCTATGGGTCATATTTACATCTATTTCATCTATCTTATAACCCTCTCTCAATGCAGAAACTGTCATTGCTATTTCAACCCCGTATTTATTGGGTATGTACTTAATATTTTTAATTGCATCTTTTTTATATACCCTCTGTCCACATAGGCTACAGTTTAGTTTGTGTTTTGTCAGAGTAAATACACCATATTTGGCAAGAGCTTTAACTAAGCCAAATCCACCCCTTTTTTTAGGTTTACCAAATCTACCTATGGCTATATCAGTATAACCTGCTTTAACAGGTATTATTAATTTTTTTATATCATAGCTTGTTACTCCTATATCTCCATCCACTAGAACTAATAAATCAAAATCAATTGCCTTTAATGCTTTTTTTATAGCATATCCTTTGCCATAATTTTTATTTAACTTGATTAATTTCACATCCATTTTTTCTACCAAGTTAATTGTTTCATCTGTTGAACCATCATCAACTACTACTATGCTATCAATTAAGTTAGTTTTTTTTAATCCTTTTATTGTATCTTCTATATATAATTCTTCATTATAAGTTGGTATTACACAAACGATTTTATTATTTTCCATAATATATCCCTACTATCTAAAACTTAATTTGTTAAAATCAATCATAAATTTGCTAGAGTTAGTTTTAATATCTAAGTTTTCTTTATAATCTTCAATTATTAAAATTAATGCCGTCTTACCTATTACAGAATCTATATTATCTATAGTTATTATTTTGTTTTTTTTATAAAAATCTATATATGAATTAACAACTTCTTTTTTTTCTACCCCTACAATAGGTAAATTTATTCTGTTAAAACAGTCTATAATTTTTTTATTTGTATTATTAAAGATTTCATTATCTTTTATTTTACTGCCACCGGCAATTATTATGTAATCTACAGAGCCCGACTCTGCTAAATTTATATTAGCTAATTCATTATTGTTTAAATACTTTATCATAGAATTATCTTTCCTACCCATAATTTCTTTTACTACAATATCAACTGTCTTTTCTATTAATTCTTCATTAGAGATATCTTTCCTATTATTGTCATAAAAATAATTTTTTAAAATAGATGTTTTTTTGAAAAAACTATCGGTAAAAACTACAGATGAAACTATATTAGCATTTGCAACGTCTAATGTTTGGTAAACTTCGGAATAATCATAATTATCATTGATTTGTATTATTGCCAAATCTAGACCTTTTAATCTATTTTTTATCAAATAAGGAAAAAAGGTTTCACTAAATTCTTTATATTTTTCCCTTTCATCTATACTTTCTTGAATTTGAACTGTAAGATTTTTATTTTCATTTTTTAGCTCTTTAAATTTACTTTCTAATTCGTATACTATATTCTGTCTCTCAGCTGCTAAAATTTCTTGAGCATCAAACATAAACCCAATAAATATGCCTATACCCAGTGCTAAAAATATAGAAACCACAGTTAAAATATAATATTTTATGTTTATTCCCAAAAAATCACCCCTTATGTTCCTAATAATAATTTAAATCTTATTTCTATTAATTTTAATAGTTCCTGCATCGGTGGAAACATCAAGCTAACAATAATTATGGGTAATAATGCTGCTATTCCCAAGCCCACCATATACTTTATTTTTAAATTGCCTTTGTATAATTTACTTACTCCTTTAGCATCAATAAGTTTTTCTCCTACTTTTAATCTAACCAAAAATGTACTGGCCATACCTTTTCTTCCCTTTTCGAGAAAATCAATCATACTATTGTGGGTTCCCACTGCAACAATTAAATCTGGATTTTTTGAATATGCTAATAGTAAAGCAATATCTTCACTGGTCCCTGGTGAAGAAAAGACCTCTGTCTTAAGATTTAACTGTTTAATTCTCTTAAGTCCAGGGGCATAACCATCTGTATAAGCATGAACTATTATTTCCTTTGCCGATTTTAAACATCTATTACTTACACTATCCATATCTCCAATTACTATGTCCGGTTTGTATCCAAACTCTAGGATAGCATCTGCACCACCATCTACTCCTATTAACACAGGCTTAACTTCATCTATATACATTTTTATAGCTCCTAAATCCCTTTTATAGTTACTTCCTCTAACCACAACTAAAACATGTTTATTTTTTATCCTAGTATTTATCTTAGGAATATCAACTTTTCCTATTACTAAATCTTTTTCCCGTTTCGCATATAATAAAGTATTTTCAATAAACTTATCTAATTCTATTTCCATATTTAAATAAGCCTTATTTAACTCTTTATTTATGTCTTTTTTACTTAATAGCTTACATTTATAAAAATAATTATCATCCACTATTAATTTATCCCCTGATAGATTAACTAAATCCCCTTCTTTTACTTGATCAAAAATTAATTTATTATTACATTCAAAAATAGGAATATTAGCCTCTAATAATAACAATGGCCCCCTATTGGGATATTTACCACTAATTGTTTTTTCAGTGTTTATAACACATTTAACCTTAGACTCAATCAAAGACATAGCCGCTATCTCATCTAGATCCCTATGATTTATCAATGCTATATCACCAGATTTTAATCTAGAAATCAAATTTTTAGTTTTTTTATCCTTTTTCAATACTCCTTTAATTATCATTATTATCCTCCATATTGTGTTATATAGTTATTATTCGCTAATTTCAATAAATAATTCAATATACCATATATAGAGTAGGAGGTAGATAATTAATTTATCTACCGGCCTCTCACACCACCGTACGTACCGTTCGGTATACGGCGGTTCACTAAGACAATCTGAATTTTTCATACTGTGAAGATAAACTTGTAAA